>JACAEC010000133.1 GCA_013389055.1 Hydrogenophilaceae bacterium | reverse complement strand
TTGCCGTTGGTGAGGCGCGAGAACGGCAGGCCCATGTGCTCCAGTTCGTAGACCACCGAAGCGGCGTTGCGGCACATGAACTCGATGGCGTCCTGGTCGCCCAGGTAGTCCGAGCCCTTGACCGTGTCGTACATGTGCCAGTGCCAGTTGTCCTCGTCGACGTTGCCCAGCGCGGCGGTGATGCCGCCCTGGGCCGACACGGTGTGCGAGCGGGTGGGAAAGACCTTGGATACCACGGCCACCTTCATCTCGGCCCGGGCCAGTTGCAGCGCGGCTCTGAGGCCGGCGCCGCCGCCGCCGACGATGACGGCGTCAAAGGTACGTTTCTCAATCATTGCGCCAAGGCTCCAACAAAGTTGTATGCGTCGGCGGCAAAGTCTTGCTGCCCTACGATTTCTGGATCGCCACGGCCCGCCAAACCTTGTCCTCGCATAGCGGGGGCTCGCGATGACGTCATTGCGAGCACCCTGAAGGGCATAAAGCGGCGCAGCCGCTGCGGCAATCCAACCAGCGGGGCTTCATTTTCAGTCACCGCACACCCCAAAGGATATCGACGGCCCAGATCAGGCAGCCGAGGTAGAGCACGCCGAAGCCGAAATACAGCGCCAGGCGCAGGCCGAGGTGATGCACGTAGTCGATGAAGATTTCGCGCAGGCCGATCCAGGCGTGCACCAGCAAGGCCGCGACGAACAGCAGCGCGCCGACCTTCACGAACAAGGGCTCGAACAGGCTGCGCCAGCTCGCATAGTCGAGCGTCGGCTGGCAGGCGGCATAGATCAGGAAGGCCGGCAGGACTATGGCCAGCACCACGGCCGAGGCGCGCTGGATCAGCCAGATATCGAGGCCGCGATGGGCACCGGCGACGTGTGGCATCAGAGGCTCCTCGCAGCGATCAAGGCCGTCAGCACCAGGGCCAGGGCCAACACCAGCCAGGCCGTCTGCCGCGCCCGCAGCCTGCCCTCACCCCAGCCAAGGTCGAAACCCAGATGGCGCAGGCCGGCCAGGAAGTGATGCAGCAGCGCCCAACTCACCAGCAGGGCGAGCAGCCAGCCGATGCCGCCGCCGAGGAAGTCCCGGACCTGGCCGAAGCCTTCGGGCGATTGCAGCGAAAGCATCAAACCATAGAGCAAGGCCGGCACCAGCAGGGACAGCAGCGCCCCGCTCGCCCGGTGCAGGATGGACACCCAGCCGCCGATGGGCAGGCGGATTTGCAGCAGGTTGAGGTAGTAGGGCCGTTGATGCATTACTTGTTGGCCGCCGCCGCCACCGCCTGCAGCACCCGCTCGATCAGGCGCGGATCGAAGGGCTTGGGCAGGATGTATTCGCGGCCGAATTCCAGCTTGTCGACGTTGTAGGCCTTGAGCACTTCATGAGGCACCGGCTCGCGCGCCAGCTCGGCCAGCGCCTTGGCTGCCGCCACCAGCATGGGCTGGGTGATGCGCTTGGCCCGAGCGTCGAGCGCGCCGCGGAAGATGAAGGGGAAGCCGAGCACGTTGTTGACCTGGTTGGGAAAGTCGGAGCGGCCGGTCGCCATGATCAGATCGCTGCGCGCGGCGTGGGCGTCGCGGGGCAGGATCTCGGGATCGGGGTTGGCCAGGGCGAAGACCACGGGCTTGGCCGCCATCGCCTTGACCATGTCTTGCGACACCAGGTTGGGGCCGGAGACGCCGACGAAGACATCGGCGCCGGTCATCGCTTCCATCAGCGTGCGCTTCGGCGTTTCCTTGGCGAACTGCTGCTTGAATTCGTTGAGGTCGCTGCGGCCCTTGTGGATGACGCCCTTGCTGTCGACCAGGGTGATGTTCTCGCGCTTGGCGCCCATCTCGATCAACAGGTTCATCGAGGCGATGCCGGCGGCGCCGGCGCCCAGGCAGACGATCTGCACCCCGCCCAGCGCTTTGCCTTGCAGGTGCACGGCGTTGATCAGGCCGGCGCAGATGATGACGGCGGTGCCGTGCTGGTCGTCGTGGAACACCGGGATGTCCAGCCGCTCGGTCAGGGCCTTCTCGATGGCGAAGCAGTGCGGCGCCGCGATGTCTTCCAGGTTGATGCCGCCGAAGGTGGGCGCGATGTTGGCCACGGTCTCGATGAATTGCTCGACGCTGGGTGCCTGCACCTCGATGTCGAACACGTCGATGCCGGCGAAGCGCTTGAACAATACCCCCTTGCCTTCCATCACCGGCTTGGCCGCCAGGGGGCCCAGGTTGCCCAGGCCGAGGATGGCGGTGCCGTCGGTGATCACCGCGATCAGGTTGCCCTTGCTGGTGTAGCGGTAGGCGTTCTCCGGGTCTGCGGCGATGGCGCGCACCGGCTCGGCCACGCCGGGGGTATAGGCCAGGGAGAGATCGGCCTGGCTGGCGCAGGGCTTGGACGATTCGACCGAAATCTTCCCCGGCTTGGGGAACTCGTGATAGTCGAGGGCTTTTTGGCGAAACTCGCCCGAAGGCGCGGCCTGCGCTGACTCGTTTTGCTTGAGATCGCTCACTTCAAACTTCCTTAAGTGAATGGTGGGGGCAACTTCGACCTGCCCCTACAAAGGTAAGGCTGACTCGCTCAGTTTCGTCGTTCCCGCGAAAGCGGGAAGCTAGGTCCTCTAGATTGACTGAATCCCCGCTTTCGCGGGGATGACGCAAACCAGCGCATTCCAGAAAAACACTGTTGGATTATAACGCCCGCGGCCGCTCAATCCTCTTCCTGGAAGGCCTCTTCCCGGGTCTTGCGGAAGGCCGGGCTCAGCACCAGGAACAGGGCCACCGCGGCCAGGGCCAGCATGGTGGCGCTGATCGGCCGCTCTATCAGGACCATGGGGTCGCCGCGCGAGATCAAAAGCGCCCGGCGCAGGTATTCCTCCATCATCGGCCCCAGGATGAAGCCCAACAGCATGGGCGCCGGCTCGCAGTCGAGCTTGGCGAAGACATAACCGAGCAGGCCGAACAGGGCCATGAGATAGATGTCGAATTCGCGGTTGTTGATGCTGAACACGCCGATGGCGCAGAACACCAGGATGGCGGGATACATCAGGCGGTAGGGGATGGTGATCAGTTTGGCCCAGAGCCCGATCAGCGGCAGGTTGAGGATGACCAGGAACAGGTTGCCGATCCACATCGAGGCGATGACGCCCCAGAACAGGGCCGGCTGTTCGGTCATCACCATCGGCCCCGGCTGGATGCCCTGGATGATCAGGGCGCCGATCATCAAGGCCATCACCGGGTTGGACGGGATGCCCAGGGTGAGCATGGGGATGAACGAGGTCTGGGCGCCGGCGTTGTTGGCCGACTCCGGCGCGGCCACGCCCTCGATCGCGCCCTTGCCGAACTGGGCGGAGTTGGGCGAGATCTTCTTCTCCACCGAATAGGCGGCGAAGGCGGCGAGGATGGCCCCGCCGCCGGGCAGGATGCCGAGCAGGGCGCCGAGACCGGTGCCGCGCACGATGGGCGCTGCGATCCGCTTGAAATCGGCCTTGTTCGGCATCAGGCCGGACACCTTGGCCACCAGGGTGCTGCGCACCTCCTCGTGCTCCAGGTTGCGGATGATCTCGCCCAGGCCGAACATGCCCATGGCCAGCACCACGAAGCTGACGCCGTCGGCCAGCTCCGGCAGGTCGAAGGTGTAGCGCGGCAGGCCGGAGTTGATGTCGGTGCCCATCATGCCCAAGAGCAGCCCCAGCACGATCATGCCGATGGCATGCAAGAGCGAGCCGTGCGCCAGCACCACCGAGGCGATCAGGCCCAGCACCATGAGCGAGAAGTACTCGGCCGGGCCGAACTTGAGGGCGAACTCGGCCAGGGGCGGGGCGAACACGGCCAGCAGGAAGGTGGCGACGGTGCCGGCGAAGAAGGAGCCGATGGCGGCCGTGGCCAGGGCCTTGCCGGCATGGCCTTGGCGCGCCATCTGGTAGCCGTCGAGCGCGGTGACCACCGACGAGGTTTCGCCCGGCAGGTTGACCAGGATGGCCGTGGTCGAGCCGCCGTATTGGGCGCCGTAATAGATGCCGGCCAGCATGATCAGGGCCGAGACCGGCGGCAGGCCGAAGGTGGCCGGCAGCAGCATGGCGATGGTGGCGACCGGGCCGAGACCGGGCAACACCCCGATCAGGGTGCCCAGGACGACGCCGGCCAGGCAGTAGAGCAGATTGGTCAGGGTTAAGGCGGTCTCGAAGCCCAGGCTGAGGTTGGCGAGCAGTTCCACGATGGCTTACCTCGCGATCCAACTACCCAGCAACGGCAACGGTATGCCCAGGCCCTTGATGAAGACCAGGACACTGAACACAGACAGGCCTACAGCCAGCAACAAGATAGGCCGCAGACGGAACTGTTTGCTGGCATAGGCGCTGACCACGACCAGCGCGAGCAGGCTCAGCGCCAGCCCCGCCCCCCTGACCAACAGGCCGAAGATGACGGTGGCGCCGAGCACCAGCAAGGCCTCCCGCCAAGCCAGGCGGCCGATGGCCTCGCCCGGTCGTAGGAAGCTGCGCACCAGGGCGATGAGCCCGATCAGGGCCAGTAGGCTGCCCAGCACCTTGGGAAAGTAGCCCGGACCCATGCGCACGGCCATGCCCATGGCGTAATCCTGCGCGATGTAGAGCGCGGCCAGGCCGATGCCGAGGTAGATCAGGCCGGCCCAGAAATCCTTGGGATTGCGAATTGTAGACATCGATGCCCCTCGGGGATCAGATAAAGGATGGGGCCGTGCCCAAAGGACACGACCCCACCCTGTTTTATTTGATTATCCTGGTCGAAACCCGGCATCAGTCGGCGTAGACGCCCGCCTTCTTGATGATCGGACTCCACTTGTCGATCTCGGACCTGAGCAGAGTGCGCAGGGCCGCCGGCGTCACCTGCCGCTGGTCCACCGGCTCGGTGCCGAGGTCGGCGAAGCGCTGCTTGACCGTCTCATCCTTGAGGGCGAAGGCCAAGGCCTTGACCAGCTTGTCGATCACCGGCTTGGGCGTGCCCTTGGGCGCGTAAACGCCGTGCCACACGGTTACCTCGAAGCCGGGCAGGCCGGATTCGTTCAGGGTCGGCAGATCGGGCAGCGAGGCCACCTTGGTCTTGCTGGTGACGGCATAGGCGCGAATCTTGCCGCCCTTGATCTGGCTGGTGGTGTTGGTGGTCTGGTCGCACATGAAATCGACCTGGCCGCCCAGGAGGTCGTTCATGGCCGGGCCGGTGCCCTTGTAGGGCACGGTGGTCAGGTCGGTCTGGATCGCGGTCATGAACAGCATGCCGCACAGGTGCGAGGCCGAGCCGATGCCGGCGTTGGCGTAGGTCACCTTGTCCTTGTGCGTCTTCACGTAGGCGATCAGCTCCTTGATGTCCTTGGCCGGGAAGTCCTTGCGCGCCACGATGGTCATGGGCACGCTGGTGACCAGGCCGATCGGCTCGAAATCGTTGATCGCGTCATAGGCCAGCTTGCGGTAGAGCGAAGGCGCCGTGGAATGGCCGATGTGATGCAGGAAGATGGTGTAGCCGTCGGGGTCCGAACGCGCCACCCGGCCCGCCGCCAAGGTGCCACCGGCACCGCCGATGTTCTCGATGACCACCTGCTGCTTGAGGAAGGTGGTCATGGGCTGGGCGATCAGGCGGGCCACGGTATCGGTGGGGCCGCCTGCCGCGAAGGGCACGACCATGGTGATGGGTTTGGATGGATAGTCGTCGGCGCTGGCCGCACCGAATGCCATCGCCGCACAAAGACCGAACAACACGAATAATTTGCTTTTCATCACGCTCTCTCCTCCAGGCGTTTCCGATAGCCGCACGGCCGAATCGGCCGAAGTGGCACCTATGACACAAGAATCTGTGCACCCCACAGACTAGCGAGGTCGCCCGCCATGCACAAGCACCATCCATTGCGCGATGCGAGCCTGACCTGATCGGGCTGACGGTTGAGCGCCAACTTTGGGTAAAATGTCGAGTCCTCACGCCCTGCCCTACAGGAACACCGCCATGCACAGCCTCTTCGACTCCCGCCAGACCTTCGACCTCGGCAACGGCCAGACCGGCACCTACTACGCCCTGCCCCAATTGGAAAAGGCCGGGGTCGGCGCGATCTCGAAGCTGCCGGTGTCGATCCGGATCGTGCTGGAGTCGGTGCTGCGCAACTACGACGGCAAGAAGATCACCGAACAGCACGTGCGCGACCTGGCCAACTGGAAGCCGAACGGCGAGCGGGTCGAGGAGATCCCCTTCGTGGTCGCCCGCATCCTGTTGCAGGACTTCACCGGTGTGCCCTTGCTGGCGGACCTGGCCGCCATGCGCAGCGCCGCCGCCCGCGAAGGCCACGACCCGAAGAAGGTCGAGCCCCTGGCCCCGGTCGAGATGGTGGTGGACCACTCCATCCAAGTGGATGTCTTCGGCAAGCCGACCGCCCTGCAGGAAAACATGCGGATCGAATTCGAGCGCAATCGAGAAAGGTATCAGTTCCTCAAGTGGGGCATGCAGGCCTTCGACACCTTCAAGGTGGTGCCGCCCGGCGTCGGCATCGTGCACCAGGTCAATATGGAATACCTGGCCCGCGGCGTGATGGCCAAAGACGGGCTTTATTACCCGGATACCCTGGTCGGCACCGACAGCCACACCACCATGATCAACGGCCTGGGCG
>JACAEC010000152.1 GCA_013389055.1 Hydrogenophilaceae bacterium | reverse complement strand
GTACGCCGCCCTGTCCGAGATCAACACCGGCCAGGACAAGATCATCACAATCGAAGACCCGGTGGAATACCAGCTCCCCGGGGTGCTGAAGATCCCGGTGAACGAGAAGAAGGGCCTCACCTTCGCCCGGGGCCTGCGCTCCATCCTGCGCCACGACCCGGACAAGATCATGGTTGGCGAGATCCGCGACCTGGAAACGGCGCAGATCGCCGTGCAGTCGGCCCTGACCGGCCACCTGGTGTTCACCACCGTGCATGCCAACAACGTGTTCGACGTGATCGGCCGCTTCATGCACATGGGGGTCGACCCCTACAGCTTCGTCTCCGCCTTGAACGGCGTGCTGGCCCAGCGCCTGGTCCGGGTCAATTGCCCGCAATGCACCGAACCCTACACCCCTTCGCTGGAGCTGCTGGCGGATTCCGGGCTGCGGCCCGATCTGGCAGCCGGCTTCGACTTCCGGGCCGGCAAGGGTTGCGGCCATTGCCGCGGCACCGGCTACAAGGGCCGCAAGGCCATCGCCGAAATGATGCTGCTGAACGATGAGATTCGCGAACTCATCGTCGCCCGCGCCCCGATTCGCCAAGTCAAGGAAGCCGCCGCCCGCGCCGGCGTGAAGACCCTGCGCGAAGTGGCGCTGGACCTGGTGCGCCAAGGCGGCACCACCCTGGAGGAGATCAACCGTGTCACCTTTGTCGGCTAGGCTGCGCATCGCCCTGCTGCCCGGGCGCGCCGCCCTGGCCGACGGCCAGGGGCAGGCCGAGGCCGAGGATGCCGCTGCCGGCTGGCCGGGCGCCCTCGCTGCGCTGGGCAGGCTGCTGGCCGAGCGGCGGCCCAAGGGGGCGGCCTCGGTGGTCCTGTCCCAGCACTTCGTGCGCTTTTTCCTTTTGCCGCCCCCGGCCGCCTGGCTGCGCCAGGCCGAGATGCAGGCCTGGCTCGCCGAGCAGTTGCGCCTGGCGCTGGATGGCGGCGAAGGCTGGCAACTGCTCTGGCAGCCGCCGATGCCCGGCCGGCCGATTCTGGTCTGCGCGGCGGAACAAGCGTTGCTGGATGCCTTGCGCAGTCTGCTGTCGGATGCCGGAATCAAACTGAGGCATCTGGAACCTTGGCTAGCCGCCGCCTACAACCGGCGCGAGCCGGTCCTGCGCCGGGCGACCGGCTGGTATGCCCTCGTCGAACCCGGCGTGGCCGGTCTCATGCGCCTGGAGCGGGGGCGGATCGCCGGCTTGCGGCAACGACAGATCGGCCCCGAGCCGGTCGAGGAACTGCGCGGCATGGTGGCGCGCGAATCCCTGCTGGGTAGGACTTCGACCGGTGGCGAACTCTGGCTGGATAGCGCCGGCATGCGAGGTCCTTGGCAAAGCCTGGCTTCAAGCGGCATGCCCGTCCGCGAATTGCCCACCGCCGCCACCCTGCACGGGGCGATGTTGACCCCATGAGCCGACTGAATCTGGATTTTGCCGCCGCGCGGAACCGGCCATCGCCGGTGGGCTTGATCTTGCTGTTCGCCGGCTTGCTTACCGTCGGCTGGGCAGCCGACACCTACCTTGACGCCGAGGCCGAACAGGCCGAGCTGGCAGGTCGGCTGGCGGCCATCCGTCAGCAGGCGGGGGCCGGCGCCTCGAAAAAGCCCGATGCCGCGAAGCAGGCCCGCGATACGGCGGACACCGTCGCCCGGCAGCGCTTGGGACTGCCCTGGGCACAGGTGATGCAGGCCCTGCATGAGTCGCGCGGCAAAGACATCGGCTTCCTCTCGATCGAAGCTGATGGCCGGCGCGGGCAGCTCACGCTGATGGCCGAGGCGCGCAACTACGGCGCCATGCTCGAGTTCTACCAACGCCTGCAGGATGCCAAAGGCATCGCGGCAGTCAGCCTGGCCCAGCATGAACTGCGCGAAGTGGAAGGCGCGCGCCCGGTCGGTTTCACCCTGCGCTTGCGCTGGGGGCAGTCATGAACCGGAAGCTCAAGCTGTGGTTGCCCTATCTGCTCGGCCGGCTCGGCGTGGCCGGCGCTGCGGGCCTGCTGCTGTCGGCCGCCGCCGCCGGTCTGGACTTTCTGGTGTTGCAGCCGCAAGTCGAAGCCAACCGCGAAATGCTGAGCGAATGGCAAACCCTGAAGCGCCAGGCCCGGGCCGCACAGGCCGCCGCCCGGCGGCCCGATGCGCTGCAAGGATTGGCACCGGCAGCTATGGTGCCCGAGGCGGTCGCTCGCCTGTTCGCGGCGGCCGACAGTGCCGGCCTGCTCCTGGCGCAAGGCGAATATCGTCAGGCGAGCGAGAAGGGCAACGGCCTGACCCAGTACCACATCAGCCTGTCTCTGACCGGCAGCTATCCGACCCTGCAGGCCTTCCTGAGTGAAGCCATGCAGCAGGAGCCCGGCTTGGCCCTGGACAGCCTGCGGTTCTCGCGCGAATCGGTCGAGGCGAGCGAACTCGATGCGCAACTCCAGTTCACCCTCTATCTGCGGGAGGGGGCATGAAGCCTAGGCAGCTTTTGTTGATCGCCGGCTTGGGTTTGACGCTCTTTCTCGTTTGGCAAGCCGCCCAGTAAGACCCCGGGGAGCCGGCGGTCGAGGCCGCCGCCCCGCGGCGGACGCCGCCCGCGGTCAAGCAGACGGCCGCCCAGCCGGCAGCCGCGGCCGCAACGGATGAGCAGCGCGTGGTGCTGGCCGAAGCCGACCTGTTTCCGGTCCAGAGCTGGCGTCCGCCGCCGCCGCCCCCGCCCCCGCCGTCCCCACCTCCGCCGCCCGTGCCGCCGCCCATACCCTTCGGCTATGTCGGCAAGTGGCAGGAGGGGGAGGCGCTCACGGTCTTCCTGAGCCAAGGCCCGAAGGTGCACAGCGTCCACCAGGGTGACGTAGTGGCGCAGTGGCGGCTGGACGAGATCGGACCGGGCCTGCTCACCTTCACCTATCTGCCCATGGACAAGCAACAGACGATGAGGTTTGCGCAATGAAAAAAACGATACTCCCGCTCGCCCTGGCGGCCGTGCTGGCCACCGGTTGCGCGACCGACCGCGCCTACCGCGAGGGCGAGCGCCTCATCCGCGAAGGCAAGGCCGAGGAGGGCCTCAAGCAACTGGAACAGGCCGTGAAATCCCAACCGGACAATGTCCAGTACCGGGCTACCTACGCGCGCAGCCTGGAGACGCAGATCGTACGGTTGCTGGCGGAAGGCGACGCCGCACTCAAGGCCGGCCGGCTGGAAGAGGCCCAGGCCCGCTATCGCGACGTGCTCAAGCTGCACCCGGAAAACGCCCGCGCCCCGGCCGGCCTGGCTTCGGTCGAGCAAGTGCGGCGCAGCGAAGTCCTCCTCCGCGAGGCCCAGGAGGCGGTCAAGCGCGACGACATCGAAACGGCCCGCTACAAGCTGCGCACGGTACTGGCCCAGGCGCCCGACAACGAACAGGCCCTGGTGCTGCTCAAGCTGGTGGACGAGAAGGCGGGCAAGCCCGAGGGCGGGCAGTTCCCCCGCCTGTCCTCCGCCTTCCGCCGGCCGGTGACCCTGGAGTTCCGCGACGCGCCCATCCGTGCCGTGTTCGACGCGCTGTCGCGCCAGTCCGGCATCAACTTCGTGTTCGACAAAGACGTGCGCACCGACCAGAAGACCACCGTGCTCGCCCGCAACACCGCCATCGCCGATGCGCTGGACATGCTGCTCGCCACCAGTCAACTGGCCAAGAAGGTGCTCAACGACAACACCCTGCTGGTCTACCCCAACCAGCCGGCCAAGCAGAAGGAATACGAGGAGCTGGTGGTGCGCGCCTTCTTCCTCGCCAACATCGACGCCAAGGGCGCGATGAACCTGGTGAAAACCCTGAGCAAGACCCGCGATGTCTACGTCGACGAAAAACTCAACCTGCTGTTCGTGCGCGACACCCCCGAGGCCGTGCGCCTGGTCGAGAAGCTGCTCGCCGTGGCCGACCAGCCCGAGCCGGAGGTCATGCTCGAAGTAGAGATCCTGGAGGTCAAGCGCAGCAAGTTGCTCGACTTGGGCGTGCAGTGGCCGACCCAGTTCTCGGTGCTGGCGCGCGAGGACCAGACCCAGGCCGTGGCAGTCGGCACTTCGCCCACGACCGTGAATACCAAGGTCAACGCGCCGCTGACCGTCGATCTGCTCAAAGGCCTCGACGGCTCGAACATCCTGGTCGGCCCCACGCCCTCGGTCAACGTGCGCAAGGACGACTCCGACGTGAACATCCTGGCCAACCCCCGCATCCGGGTGCGCAACAAGGAGAAGGCCAAGGTCCACATCGGCGACAAGGTGCCGGTGATCACCGCCAACGTCACCTCCACCGGGGTGACCTCGGAATCGGTGGCCTATCTCGATGTCGGCCTCAAGTTGGACGTCGAGCCCCAAATCTACCTCGACAGTGAAGTGGCGATGAAGGTCGGCCTGGAGGTATCCAACATCGTGCGCGAGGTGAAGAGCAGCACCGGCATGCTGACCTACCAGCTCGGCAGCCGCAACGCCAACACCGTGCTCAGGCTCAAGAACGGCGAGACCCAGGTGCTGGCCGGCCTGATCTCGGACGAGGACCGCAGCGCCGCCAGCAAGGTGCCCGGCCTGGGCGACCTGCCGCTGCTGGGGCGGCTGTTCTCCACCCATCGCGACGAGAGGAACAAGACGGAGATCGTGCTCTTGATCACGCCGCGGGTGCTGCGCAACCTGGAGCGGCCGGAACTGACCAAATCCGAGTTCTTCGCCGGCACCGAGGGTTCCGCTTCCGACCGGCCCTTGATGTTGCGCCCGGCCGCCAGCCTGCCCGCGCGGGAGGCCACCGCGCAAGCGGCGAGTCCCGCGCCGCCGGTTGCCGTCCCCGCGCCGGCGCCCGAACAGCCGCAGGCCGGCGCAGAGCCGAGGCCGGCGCAGTGACGCGGGCCGGACACGGCTTTCATGGCTGAGCGCAGAATGCCGACCGCCAGCCGTGCCAAGGGCTTCACCCTGATCGAGCTGGTCATCACCGTGGCCATCGTCGGGGTGCTGGCCTGGCTGGCGGTGCCGCTGATGGAGATGAGCGCGCAGCGGCAGAAAGAGGCGGAGCTGCGCACCGCCCTGCGCCAGATTCGCGAGGCCATCGACGCCTACCATGGCATCGTGGTGGAGCAGAGGAAGACGAACAAGATTCGTATCGACGTACCGGCCGATGCCTCGGACTATCCGCCCAACCTAGAAACCCTGGCCAACGGCGTGACGGACCGGCAAAGCCCGGAAGGCCGCAAGATCTATTTCCTGCGTCGTTTGCCGCGAGACCCCATGAACCCCGACGGCGAATTGCCGGCGGCCGACACCTGGGGCAAGCGCAGCTACGCCAGCCCGCCCGATGCGCCATCGGAAGGCGAGGACGTCTTCGATGTCTATTCCCGCTCCGAGGCCGTGGGCCTGAATGGCGTACCATACAAGGAGTGGTGAGATGAAGCGCGGCTTCACCTTGGTCGAACTGCTGGTGGTCATGGCCATCATCGCCACCCTGCTCAGCATCGCCGCGCCGCGTTACTTCCAGCACGTCCAGCGTTCGAAGGAGGCCGTGCTGCGCGAGAACCTCGCCACCGTGCGCGACGCCATCGACCAGTTCCATGCCGACACCAACGCCTGGCCGGGCGATTTGCAGAGCCTGGCGGAGAAGCGTTATCTACGCAGCGTGCCGGTCGATCCGATCACCGGCCAGGCCGACACCTGGCTGACGACGCCGCCGCCGGAAGGCACGGGCGTCTACGACATCCACAGCGGCGCGGAAGGCGTCGGCCTGGATGGGGTGCCCTTCAGCGAGTGGTGAGGGATGACGTGGCTTTGCAACCCCCCGGTGCCGCGCGCCAGCTCCTTTGACGGGGGGGCCGATCTCCCCCCTTGTCAAAGGGAGGAGTGGCGGGATTGCCGCGCCGCGGCCAACCGCCATTCGCCGGCTGCCCATCGCCAAACCGGGTTTACCCTCCTGGGCATTCTGTTCCTGGTCGCCGGCTTGGGCGCGGCCATGGCCGCCCTCGGCACCGTGTGGCACACCGCGGTCAAGCGAGAGAAGGAACGGGAGCTGTTGTTCGTCGGCGACCAGTATCGGCGGGCCATCGAGAGTTTCTGGCAGGCCTCGCCCAAGGGGCAGGAGCGGCTGCCGAAAAACTTCGACGAACTTCTGAAAGACCCGCGTTTTCCCGATACCCGCCGCCACCTGCGCCGTGCCTACCGTGACCCGATCACCGGGCAAGTGGCGTGGGGCCTGGTCAAAGCGCCGGACGGCGGCATCGCCGGCGTGTACAGCCTGTCCGAAGCGGAGTCGATGAAAGTGGCAAATTTTCCGCCGGGTTACGAGTCTTTTGAGACGGTACCCAGTTATCGGCAGTGGGTATTCCAGTTCTCGGTTCAAGGGACGAGTAGCGAAGGAGGGGCCGGTACCGGCCAAGGGGGAACGCAGGGGGCGGCAAACAACGCCGGTGGTACTGCCGATACCCAACAACCTTCGACACAAAAGGTGCCTTACGATCCTATGGCCTGGCTGGACAAGGTTTATCAATGTGAAATGGTCAAGCAGGCGGCCTACCAGGCTTGCCTGCCATATCACTCCTCCGGGAATCAAACGGCGTGGAAGAGCTGTACCGCCGAGGTCTCTTCCAATTACGCCGCTTGCATCAATGGCTAGACGCGGCCTCCAATCTACCGGCCTCCACCGGAATAAATACCGTCATGGCACTGCCGATCTCAACCAGTCGCCGGGCTTGCTATGAGCCGAATGGCTCATAGCAAGGAAATTTTTCCTTCATATTCCAATAAAGCTGGTGTAACTGGTACCGGCTAACGTTGCGGTCTCTAGGGGGGGCTGCATGATTCAACACCCGGATTTCACCGCGGAAGAAGAACAATGGTTAGGCCGGATTCTGCTTACGGCGCTCGATGTTCGTTGCCGCGAGCATTTTTTCGGCTGGATACAGGGGCCGGTGCAGACCCTGCTACCCCATGACATCCTGATCTGCGGCTTTCAGGACCATACCGGCAGCTTCCGCATCGAGCGATTCTCCGCCAGCCGCTATTTCCGCGCCGAGCATCTGGAGGCCGCCGTCCATCCCCATGGTCTGCTGGCCGAAACCCTGAAGCAGTGGCAGAGCGACAGCCAGCCGGTATTGCTGGGCCATGAGTATGTCGGCGGTCCGGCCAACGAGGACGGCGGCGATGGCCGTCTGCGCCGCCTGGAACTGAGGAACCTTGCCACGCACGCGCTGCGCTGGATCGATGGCAGCCTCAAGTGTCACGTCAGTTTCGCCCGGGTCATGTGTCCTTTCGACGGCCGCCTCTCGCGCACTGTGCAGGTTCTCGCCCCGGTGGTGTCCATGACCCTGGCCCGGGTGCTGGCCAGCGAAGGCAGCGTCGGCCGCACGGACAACATGCTCAGCCCGCGCGAGATCGAAATCCTCGAGGGCGTGCGCGACGGCCGCACCAATCCCGAGATCGCGGTGCGCCTGAACATCAGCCCGCTTACGGTGAAGAACCACATTCGCCACATCCTGAAAAAGCTGCAGGTCCGCACCCGCGGCCATGCCGTGGCCAAGGCCCTCAGCGCCGGCCTGCTCAACCCCCATTTCGGTGCGACGTATGCCTCTGCAGCCGACAGCCTAGGCCAGTCCGAGCCGATGACGGCCGAATCGTGAGCCGAGATGGAAATTTTTTCTGTCATCAAATTGAGCCGAATGGGCTATGCCAAACCGGTTGTTTTTAACTTCGGTTGTCACACGGCTTAAGTAGTCTGGCAGTGCTTGCATGCGTAGGCAGTCTGTCGGCACCCATGTAAATGCACCAAGTGGGTCGCTGGCGGATTCCTTGATCAGTGTTTCGAAACGAAAGGGGTATTCATATGAAACTGAAGATGATCGTCGCCGCGCTGGCCTTTGCCGCCGCCGGTTCCGCCAATGCCGATCTCAGCAATAGCCTCAGCGGCAACGGCAGCCTGTTCCTGGGCGTGATCGACCTCACCGGTCAGGTCTCCGCCACCTTCGACCTGGGCATCAACATGGACAGCTTCCAGCCCGGCTTCACCTCCTACACCACCTGGAACCTGAACGCCGCCAACTACGGCACCGCCTGGAACCAGTTCGTCACCGCCGCCGGTGCCAACCTGGCCAACGCCAAGTACCTGATCGGCGCCATGGACTCCGTCGGCTCCGCCGTGGGCAACGACCGCTATCTGTCCACCAGCACTGCCAACATGGCCGTCGCCAGCAACCAGCCTGCCAACACCTCGCTGCTCCAGTGGCAGGGTGTTGACCTGTTTATCAATGCTTCCAACACTGTGGGCACCCATCCCACCGAGGCCGACGGCGCACACTTTGCTGTCCTCGCCGACGGTAACTCATATTTGGCTAACACGAATGGTGGATTTGCGAATGGCAAGTGGAAGACCAGCCACTCCCCCTTCGTGGCCTGGGGCAACGTCAACACCGCCCTGGACTTCTACGCCTTCGCCACCAGCAGCACCAGCGGTCTGGCCAAGGCCAGCATCGTCTCCTACAACGACTTCGCCCAGGACTTCTACCTGAACTCCACCACCGGCACCCTGACCTACGGCACCGCCCCCGTGGCCGCCGTGCCCGAGGCCGACACCTACGCCCTGCTGCTGGCCGGCCTGGGCCTGGTCGGCTTCATGGCCCGTCGCCGCAAGGTGGCTTGATAGCTGACAGCTATCAGCATTCAGCCATCAGTCCTGCGGGACTGGTGGCGGATGCGAGTACGAGTGTTTTTTTGATTTTTTGCTCACCGCTGTCCGCTGACAGCTAATTGCTAATAGGAACTTCACTATGAAACTGCATCAAATCGCCCTCGCTGTTGCCACCCTGGCTGCCGCTGGTCAAGCCGCCGCCCTGGATCAGGCTGCCATTGCTGCTGCCCGTGCTGGCGGTACCCTGAAGGAAGTCTGGGTCTCCGGCGCTTCCGCCGTCACCCGCAATGCCTTCGAAGCCTTCAAGGCCGACTGTACCGACCCCGTGCATATCTACACCAACGACGCTGCTGGCACCGTTCCTGGCTCCGCTGGCGACTTCATGGCCTATGCCTGCACCACCAACACCTTGGGCCCGACCGTTGCCTACCACACCGTGGCTGGTGGTTCTTTCAATGCCTTTGCCCCTCACGTTGTCGGTGCTCAGCTCGAGCGCGTCAAGCAGGCCGACATCGCCTCTTGCGCCGCTCCCGTGGTTGGCGGTACCGGCGACACCGTTTATCGTTCTTGCACCAAGGTAAACCCGGTCGTCACTGCCGATCTGGCCCCCGATCTGCCCGACGGCGGCTTCTCCGATGTGGACAGCCCGCTGTTCCAGGACCTGTTCACCACCGCCCCGGCCAGCGTGGGCACCGAGGCTTCCGCCAACGTGTTCCAGGTCTTCGGCGTCGCCGTGAGCACCAACCTGTACCGCGCCATGCAGCAGGTCCAGGGCAAGAACAGCGCCACCTGCACGGACGACACCTACGTCACCGCCACCAAGACCTACACCCAGAACGGCCTGCATGACTTCCGCGACCCGGCCTGCATGCCCAGCATCACCAAGGCCCAGTACACCTCGATCGCGGCCCTGGGCGGCGGCTACCAGTCCAACTGGGAGCCCCTGCTGGGCGTCGGCTACGTGGACGGCAACGGCACCGCTGCGGCCTCCGCCGTGAACCTGTGCCGCCGCGTGCCCACCTCCGGCACCCAGGCCTCGTCCAACGCCTACTTCCTGCGCAGCCCCTGCAACCGCGGTACTGCTGGCGGCGAGCTCCTGCCCGCCTCTACGGTTGACTCCACCGCCGCCTCCGCCACTGCCGCCTCGGGTATCTGGATCACCGAGAGCAGCGGCACCAGCGACGTCAAGAAGTGCCTGAACAAGGCCAACGACAACGCGACCCGGTACTTTGCCATTGGTGTGGTGTCTGCCGAGAACAACCCCTTCGGTGAGACCCTGACCGACCGCGACGACTACCGCTTTGTCATGCTGGACGGCGTGTCGCCGGAGAACGTGGGTGACGACCGTGCCCGCCAGAACGCCATCGACAGCAAGTACGGCTTCGCCATGGAGCTGTCCGCCTTTACCGCCAACAGTGCTTCTGTTGATGGTGCGGCCATGCTCGCCACCATGACTGCCGGTATGGGTACCGTGGGTGGTGCCGATCTGCGCGGCCTGTACATCTCCCCGGCCGGCGGCGCTGACCACAACGCCAACCCGAACATCGTCGGCAAAGGCACTCGTTTCGGCAACAACTGCCAGTCGATCAACATGTTCTTCTGATCGGGCCTGGCAGGCACGGCGCAACGCTGTGCCATGGCTGTATGACCACTCCCCGGCGACGGGGAGTGGTTTTTTGCTTAAAAGTGGATGGCCCTTGGCCAAGCCAGGATGGGTGGCTTGGCCAAGGGTTGTAACGGGATAAGCATGAAACTAGAACAAATTGTTGCCTTGGCTGCACTGAAGTTCGGAAGGATTGCCGACGATGCCAAGACGAAGCTGGGGTGCCGCGGCATGCATGGCCAGGCCATGCCTGCCGGCGTCACCCGCTTTTCGGCGACCAAGGTGCTTGCCTTCTGGCTGCTTGCGGCAGCGCCCGCGGTTCATGCTGCCGAGACGGTGCCGTGGCCGGATGACAAGGACGTGACTGCCGGCGGCATGCCAGTGAAGCGGCCAGATGCGGCTGCGACCGAGACCCCGCCCGTGGCGGACGACCGGTTCGATATCCAGGAATATGTGGTGGAGGGCAACAATGTGTTGACTGCGTTGCGCATCGAAGAGGCGGTTTACCCCCACCTGGGCGAGAAGAAGACCATCAAGGATGTCGAGGCGGCTCGCGAGGCCCTGGAAACAGCCTACCATGCCGACGGCTATCCCACGGTTTTCGTGAGCATCCCCGAGCAGGAGGTCAAAAGCGGCATCGTTCGCCTACGGGTGGACGAAGGCGCGGTCGAGCGACTGCGGGTGAGCGGGTCGCGCTATTACTCCCTGGGCCGGATCAAGGCGGCCACGCCCGAACTGACCGAGGGCAACGTGCCCTATTTCCCCGAGGTGCAGAAGCAGCTGATTGCGGTAATGAACAACCCCGACCGGCGCATCACGCCGGTGCTGCGGCCGGGCCGCACGCCGGGCAAGGTCGAGGTCGAGCTCAAGGTCGAGGACAAGCTGCCCCTGCATGGCAACGTCGAACTGAACGACCGCTATTCGGCCAACACCACGCGCAGCCGTCTCAATGCCAATTTGCATTACGACAATCTCTGGCAGCGCGAGCATAGCCTGGCGCTGGGCTTTCAGGTCGCGCCGCAAAGGCCGGAGGAGAGCAAGGTGTTTTCCGCCACTTACGCGCTGCCGGTCGGCGGCGGCAACTATCTGGCGGCCTATGCCGTTCGCTCCGAGAGCGACGTGGCGGCGGTGGGCGACGTCAACGTGATCGGCAACGGCAACATCTTCGGCCTGCGCTACATCGTGCCGTTGCGGATGCGGCCGGGTTATACCCACTCGCTTACCCTCGGCGTCGATTACAAGGACCTGGGCGAGACCATCACCCTGCAGGGGGCCGACAGTTCGAGCACGCCCATCTCCTATCTGCCGTTCAGCGTCGCCTACGACGGCAATCTGCAAGGCGAGCGGAGCAAGAGCCAGCTCACCGCGACCCTGAATTTCGCCGTGCGCGGCCTGCACGACGATAGCGTCGAATGTCTGCCCGGCATCTACGTCAACGAATTCGCCTGCAAGCGCTACCTGGGCAGGCCCGACTACGCCTACCTGCGCCTCGACCTGAAGCATACGCACACCTTCGAAAGCGGCTGGGGCGTGTTCGGCCGCCTTTCCGCCCAGGCGGCGAGCGGGCCGCTGGTTTCCAGCGAGCAAATCTCGGCCGGCGGGCTGGATACCGTGCGCGGTTACACCGAATCCGCCGCCGCCGGCGACAACGGCCTGATCGGCGGCATCGAACTGCGCACGCCCTCGCTGGCCAAGCGGCTGTCCGAGCGATTGGACGAGCTGACGCTCTATGCCTTCGCCGATGGGGCGAGCCTGCGGGTGCGCGAGGCCCTGCCTGAACAGACCGATCGTTTTGACCTGCTCGCCGCCGGCTTGGGGCTGCGCTTCAAGGGCTGGGGCGGCCTGAGCGGCGGCTTCGATCTTGCCCAGGTGTTCGAGAGTGCGGGCCAAGTGCAGTCGGGCGATCGCCGCGCGCATTTGATGCTGGGTTACGAGTTCTGACGGGGATATGCCATGAACGCCAATCTGTTCCGACTGGTTTTCAACAAGAAGCTGGGCATGTACGTGCCGGTGCACGAGGCGGCCCGTTCCCATGGCAAGGACAGCGGCAAGGCGGTCCGGGCCGCTGCTGTCTTGGCCGCCCTGCTCATGGCGTGGGGTGTGGAAGGTTTTGCTGTCCAGCCGGCTGAGATGGTGCTCCACTCCACTCTGGCACCCGTCAATGCGGCTATCGATGCGGCCCGCACCAACGCCAGCCAACTTACCATTCGGCAGAGCGCGGCTAAAGCCATTATCAGCTGGAGCAAACTTAATGTACGCGCTAACGAAAGTCTGATCTTCGACCAGCAGGGCCACCGTGACTGGTCTGCCCTCAACCGCATCTACGATAATGCGCCCAGTACTATCGCCGGCCGGGTGAAGGCGGACGGACATGTCTATTTCATCAATACCAACGGCATCCTGTTCGCCAACGGCGCCCAGGTCAACGTCGGTTCGATGACCGCTTCCAGTCTCGATATCACCGACGACGTCTTCAATAACGGCATCCTGGCCGACAACACGCGCCCGGCAATCTTCCAAGGCACCACGGGCTTCGTTCGCGTCGAGGCGGGAGCCACGCTCGAAGCGGCCAGCGGCGGCCGCATCATGCTGCTGGCGCCCGGCGACGAGGCGCACGGCGGCGGCGTCAAGAACGAAGGCGTGATCGAAACTCCGGACGGGCAGACCATTCTCGCCGCCGGCCAGAAGGTCTACCTGAACGATACCAAGGATCCCGTCGGCATCGTGGTCGAGGTGGACGCGGGCGGCGAGGCGGTCAACCTCGGCAAGATCATCGCCAAGCGTGGCAATGTCAGCCTGGTCGGCCTGGCGGTGAAGCAGATGGGCACGATCACCGCCACCTCCTCCGTGCGCTCGGGCGGCAGCATTTTCCTGCGGGCACGGGATACCGTTCAGAAACAACTCGATAAATCCAGCAACGACTATGACAGCGATGGCGACACGGAAGAAACTGCCATCTTTGCCACCCGCACGGGCACGGTGGTGCTGGGCAGGGATAGCCTCACCGAGGTGCTGGTCGAGACCGAGGACAAGGAAGAAATCCTCGACCAGCAGGCATTCAGTCCATCGCGCATCGACATTCAGGGCCGCACCGTGCAGATCGACGGCCGCATCGAGGCCCGCGGCGGCCAGGTCGATGTCAGCGCGGTGGTCAATCCGCGCGTGATCAACAAGGACGGCAGCTACAACAAGACGACTTACCAGAACTACGCCGATGCCGGTACTCGAATCTATCTCGGCGAAACGGCGAAGATCGACGTTTCCGGCCTGCAGGACGTGGCCATGGCCATGGAAGACCACCAGATCGAGGTCAAGCTCAATTCCGAGCAACTCAAGGACGCGCCGCTGCTGCGCGGCGGCCCCCTGTTCGGCAATGTGGTCTATCTCGACGATCGCGAGGGCACCAAGCTGTTCGACTACTCCGCCGCGGCCGCGCTCAACGGCAAGACCGTGGCCGAGAAATCCGCCGCCGGCGGCAAGGTCTCGCTCAAGTCCGAAGGCGAGCTGATCACCCGCCAGGGCTCTGAGATCAACCTCTCGGGCGGTTCGCTCAACTATGCTGGCGGCTCCATCAAGACCAGCAGCTTCACCTACAAGGGCCAGGTGATCGACATCGCCGATGCCACGCCGGATGTGCCTTACGATGGCATCTTGAACGTCGTCTACAGCCAGACCGATCCGAAATGGGGCGTCACCCGCACCTGGAACCTGGGCGGACAGCAGGGCTCAACCTATCACCCCGGCTATGTCCAGGGGATGGATGCCGGCAGCCTTACGCTCTGGGCCCCGGCCGGCTTCGCCCTCCACGGTACGGTGAAGGCCGACACCATCACCGGTAGCCTGCAACGGGTTAAGCCGCCCAAGGGCGGACGCTTCATCATGGGCCAGGAGGTCATCAACAACCAGAACCTGACGCCGGACTTCGTGCGCATCGTTCGCGACAAGGCCAGCCTGCCGGCCGGCTTTGGCCCGGGCGATGCCCTGCCGGGTGGCAACGGCGTCAATCAACTGGCCGCCGCTGGCTTCGCCGGGTTCAGCGAGTTCACCGCGGCTGCAGACCAGCAGCTTGCCGTGGATGCCCCCCTCGACATCCAGCCGGGTGGCAAGGTCGGGCTCACCGCCGTCGACTTGCAGATCAACGCCGATATCCGGACGCCCGGCGGCGATATTTCGCTCAAGGGCGGCAACACGAGCATCGCGGACGGCGTCAGCCTGAGCGCGGCCGGGCTTTGGACCAACGATGGTCCCGGCCTGTCTGGCGCATTGTCGGCACCCGTCGCCCTCGATGGCGGCAAGGTCACCATCAATGGACTTACCCGGCTGGGTACGGGCAGCCTGGTCGATGTCTCGGCCGGCGCCTGGCGTGATGCCGAGGGCGATGTCGCCACGGGGGACGCGGGCACGATCACCCTGAAGGGGCTTGATCCCGACTTGGACGGCGAACTGGCCGGCTATGGCTTCGGCAAGGGGGGCGGCGCGCTCACCATCGAGGTGGACCGGAATATCCAGATCGGCGGCGCCGATCCGGGCACGGGCTGGTTCTGGCTGGGCGAGGGATTTTTCCAGCAAGGCGGCTTCAGCCGTTATGACATATCCGCGCCCAACTTGAACGGGGGCCAGGTGCACATCGGTGACGGCAGCGGCACCCGGATTCAGGCCCGGGCCTCGAGCTATCTGCTGCCGACCTCGACGGCCACGCTGGCCAGCAGCGACAGCCTGCGCAACATCGCCCGCTATATCCTGCTGCCTGAAGCAAAGCGCGCGCCGGTGGACCTGAAGTTCGCCGCAGCCAATTCCTCCACGATCATCGGCAGCCTCCTAGTAGCGAAGAATACTTTTATCGGTACCGATCCGGGCGGCAGCATCGAACTTGCGGCAGGCGACAGGCTGACCATGCTCGGCAGCCTGGAGGCCCGCGCAGGCGACATCAAACTCACGCTCTCCGCGGACAGCACTACATTTGCCTACGACGACAGCCGGGCCATCTGGATCGGCAAAGATGCCAGCCTCAACGCGACCGGCTATTTCAAGGCCGAACCGCCAGACCGCAGCGGCCTGATCAAGGGCGAACTGATGGCCGGCGGCGATATCGTCATCGACGCCAAGAAGGGTTACGTGGTGGTGGAGGAAGGGGCCCAGCTCGATGTCTCCGGCGTCAGTGCCAAGGTCGATTTGCCCGTCCCCGGCGGCTATGCGCGCCAAACCCTGGCCGGCGACGCCGGCAGCATCCGCCTGAGCGCACGGGAAGGGCTGCTGCTGGATGGCGCGTTGCGCGGCAGTGCCGGGGGCAAGGGCGCCGCCGGCGGCAGCCTGAGCCTCGCCTTGTTTGGCACTTACATCGACCCGCTGAACAATACCACCGGGGTGCCCATGGGCGGCCGGGTCCTCACCGTGACCCAGGACTACAGCCAGGCCGCAGCCGGCCTGGAGCCGGACGATAACTTGACGGCTGATGGCCCGGCCGTCGACAGCAAGGACTACAGCGGCCGTGCGCGCATTTCGGCGGAGCGGATCGAGGACGGCGGCTTCGACCGCTTGAGTCTGGCCAGTTATATCTCTGGCCGTCCGGCGCAGACCGGGGCGGACCGGGTGGACCTCGCAGCCAGGCTGACGCTCGAGCTGCCGGCCGCGGTCGTCGTCGACACGCCGCTGCTCAAGGTCGGCGGCACCGGCAGCGCGCAGATCGACACCGCCTATTTCCAGCTCACCAACAACAGCGGCAAAGCCGCCGACAGCGAGGCGGTCACCGCCACCCCAGGCAACAGCCTGACGGTCAACGCCGACTGGATCGACCTGAACGGCCAGTTGGCCGTAGCCGGGGCGGAAACCGTGAAGCTCGACAGCCGCCTCGACATTCGCGCCCGCGGCCTCGTCACCTCGACCCAGGCCAACGGCAGCCACGCCGTGAACGGCTGGCTGAAAGTGCCCAGCAGCCTGAACCTGACCGCGCGCCAGGTCTACCCGGCCAGCGCCAGCGACTTCCGCTTCGAGACCTTGGGCACGGGCAAGACCCTGACCGTCCAGCGCGCCTACGCCAACAGCCAGCCCGTGGCCGATGTGCCCGTGCTGTCGGCGGCCGGCAGGCTGGAGTTCAAGGCCGACAACATCGTCCAGGCCGGCGTGGTCAAGGCCCCGCTCGGCGAAATCCTGCTGGATGCCGCCAAAAGCCTCACCCTGGCCGCCGGCAGCCTGACTTCGGTGTCGGCCGAGGGCCAGATCATCCCTTACGGCACCACCGTGCTGGGCGGGCGCGAATGGAAGCAGCAGAACCAGGGTGCCGCAGACATCGAATTGGAAAGCCCGCGCGCCAAACAGGTCAAGCTGAAAGGTGACGATATCGACCAGCAGGCCGGCGCGGTGATCGACATCTCCGGCAATGGCGATTTGATGGCCTATGAATTCATCCAGGGCATCAACGGCTCGGAGGATATTCTGGGCCGCAAGGATGTTTTTGCCGTGCTGCCCGGACAGCAGGAAGGCTACGCCCCCTACGACTGGAACTACGGCAACGGCAGCGAGCTGTCGCCCGGCGATGCGGTCTATCTTTCCGGGACGCCTGGCCTGAAGGCCGGCTACTATACCCTGCTGCCCGCCCGTTACGCCCTGTTGCCGGGGGCGTATCTGGTCGAATCGCAGTCCGGCACCCGGGACATGCGGGCCGTCGAGAACAGAACCCTGGCCGACGGTTCGAGGCTGGTGGCCGGCTATCGGGCCAACCTGGCCGGCGACAGCCGGGATGCCCGGCAGTCCGGCTTCAGGCTGACCCCAGGCAGCAGCCTCCAGTCCGTCAGCGGCATCTATCAGGGCCGCGCCGAATACCTTCGCAGCTATGCCAACAGCTATTTCCCGGCAAAGGCCGCCTACGAGGGCACCCTCACGCCGCGCCTGCCGGGCGACGCCGGCCAGTTGATCGCCGAGGCCGGGCAAAAACTGGCCCTGAACGGCACGCTCGAAACGGCCACCGGCGGCCGCGGCGCCCTGGTGGATATCGTGTCGCAAAACATGCGCGTGGTCTCCGACGTGGGCACCGACGACGGCACTCTTCAACTTGATGCCGACATGCTGACCGCGCTGGGCGTCGAAAGCCTGCTGCTGGGCGGCACCCGCAGCTTCACCGCGGAAGGTGTGCAGATCGCCACCGGCGCGCAAGCCTTGAGCTTCGACAACGATGCCAGCCATCCCCTGCAGGGCCAGGAGATTCTGGCCGTGGCCAGCGACAGCCTGACCGTCAGCGACGCCGCCGCGCTGATCGCGAGCAGCGATCGACCCGTGGCCGAGCAAGCGCCCCTGCTGCTGTCGGGCGATGGCGCTTTGATCCGCCTGTCCGGCCTGGGCGATGCCGCCATCCTGCGCTCGGGCGCCGCGGGCGCCAAGGGCAACCTGGCCATCGGCAGCGGCGCCCTGCTCAAGGCCAGCCGCGCCCTGGCCCTGGACGCCAGACGCAATTTCAGCAATGCCGGCAGTCTGAAGCTGGATGACGGTGGCGCCGCCTATTTCGGCGCCACCCGCATCAGCTTGGGCAATGTGCCCGGCTTCGCGCAAGGCCTGGCCCTCACCAGCGCCGACCTGACCGCGCTGGGCAAGCTGGCCCGGCTGACCCTGAGCAGCAACAGCACCCTCGATCTTTATGACGGCATGCAATTCGGCAACGAGGATCTGGAACTGATCGTCCAGTCCGGCGGCATCGCCGGCTACGCCAATACCGGCAAGACCGCCACTCTGAAGGCGGACACGGTCATCCTGTCCAACCCCAATCAAGTCGCTTTTACCCAGGCAGGCGGACAAACCTTGGGCGATGGCAAATTGCGCATCGAAGCGAACCGCATCGAGCTCGGCCGGGCCGGGCTGACCCAGAACAGCCAGGACCTCACCATCGCCGGCTTCGGCGAGGCGAAGCTGGTCACCCCGGGCGAGATCGTCGCCCAGGCCAAGGGCAAGCTGGACTTCCAGGGGGCGAGCGCCAGCCTCACCAGCGGCCGCATCACCACCGCGAGCGGGGTGGAATACACGGTCCAGGGCAACGGCAACATGACCCTGGACCGCCACGCCGACGCAAACACCTTCGCTGCCGCCCCCGAGGGCCTGGGCGGCAAACTGACCGTGGCCGCCAACGCGCTGACCGTGGCCGGCACCGTCGAGCTGCCATCCGGCACCATCACCCTGAAGTCGACCGGGGCGAATCAGGACCTCACCCTGACCGGCGATGCGCGCGTGCTGGCCAAAGGCTCGGCCACGCGGTTCGACGGCAGCGACTATTACACCCCCGGCGGCAGCGTGATCCTGAACGCAGAGGGCAGCAATGGCAACGTGGTCGTGAAAGAAAATGCCGAGGTGGATGTCTCCAGCGCGGGCAGCGATGCCGGCCTGGTCGATGTCTATGCCGCCAACAAGGCGATCGTCGAGAGCGGGGCCAAGCTCAAGGCCGAGGCCGGCGGCGACGGTTTGGGCGGCCGCTTCCGCCTCGATGCGGCCAACGCCAACTCCAGCGCGGCGGCAAGCGGCAACGACTTCAGCGCCCTGAACGCGGTACTGGAGGCCGGCGGCTTCCGCGGCGGGCGCCAGATTCGCCTGCGCAACGGCGATGTCGAAATCGCCTCGGGCGATACCGTTCGCACGGGCCGCTTCGTGCTGACCGCCGAGGCGGGCAAGATCGATGTCAAAGGCACGGTGGACGCCAGCGGCATCAAGGCCGGCGACATCGCCATCCAGGCCGAGAACAATGTCACCCTGTTCAATGGCGCCACTTTGAATGCCTCGGCCACGGGACAGGGCGAGGCAGGCGGCCGGGTGTTCCTGTCTTCCGACAGCGGAAGCCTCGATCTGCAAACCGGATCGACCGTGAACGTGGCCGGCGGCACGGGCGGCCGCGGCGGCCTGCTGCACCTGCGGGCCAAGCGCAACGCCGGCAACACCGATCTGAACGTGACGGCGCTGGCGGGCACCATTACGGGCGCCGAGGCTGTTCGGCTGGAGGGTTACAAGACTTATATCACCACCTCCATGAACAACACCTACCTTACGGGCGGCGCTGTAAATACCGAGACAACCAGTTTCATGTCAAGGCTCGGGGCCATCCGCAACCGATTGAACATGGGCAGCAATGCCGCCTTCCAGTTGACGCCGGGCATCGAGGTTCAGAGCACGGGCGCAAACGATCTCACTCTCTCGGCAGATACGACGCTGCACACCTTGCGTTATGACCCGGATACCGGTGCAGTTGCCAGTGCCGGCCAGCTCGCCACCGGCTTGAACGGCGCGGGCAAGCCCCTGCTGGCCGGCGTGCTTACCCTGCGCACTGCGAACAACATCAATATCAACGGCAGCCTGAGCGACGGTTTCAGCACCGCCTTGGCGACCACTGGCGTGGTCCAGGGCGTGGAGTCCTGGTCCTACCGGCTGGTGGCCGGCGCCGATCTGGCCTCGGCCGATCCGCTCGGTCTGCTGCGGGCCCCGGCCAGCGGCAAGGGCAACTTCACGGTCGCTGCGAGCAAACTGGTGCGCACCGGCAAGGGCAGCATCGACATCGCTGCCGCCGGCAATCTCACCCTGGGCAATGATGGTTCGGCGATCTATACAGCCGGCCATGCCGCCGACGCCCTGGCCGGCTTTACCCCATACACATCGACACCCGCACCGGCTTACTTGACTCGCGGTGGCGACATCAATGTCTATGTACGTGGCAATATCGAGGGCAAGACGGCCGTCGGCAGTTCTCAGCAATTGATTACCAACTGGCTGTTCCGCCAAGGCGGAGGCAGTCAAAGTCGGGATGTGTCGTGGTGGCTGCGGCCCGACCTGTTCAAGCAGAACTTGGCCGCCCTGGGCGGCGGCGATGTGCGCATCGAGGCGGGCGGCAACATCAAGAACTTCTCGGCGGCGATTCCCACCACCGGCCGGGTGCCGAACAAGGACCCGGATCAGGTGGTGATCGACGGCGGCGGCGACTTGCTGGTGCGGGCCGGCGGCGACATCCTCAGCGGGGTGTATTACGTCGGCAAGGGCGAGGGGCGCCTGATCGCGGGCGGCAGGATCGACGACGCCGATGGCCAGCGCGGCAGCAAGAACAGCGCCAACTTCGGCACCACCCTGGCTTTGCAGGACGGTCGCTTCAGCGTTCAGGCTAGCGGTGACGCCTTCATCGACACCGTGTTCAATCCCACACTCTGGGCGCACTCGACGACTAACGCGAGCAGTATCGAACAAACGGGCCTGGCCAGCTACTTCAATACCTATGCGCCGGGCAGCGGGGTGGCCATGCAATCGCTCCGCGGCGATGTGGTGTTCAGCTCACCGGACAAAGAGACCGTGGTCAACAAGGTGAAGACGGGCACCAATGCGACCTCGCTTTCCAATTCGGACAGCCTGTTCATCCAGCCAGGCAACATGAGTGCCGTCGCCCATCGCGGCAGCGTGGATGTCGCTCAGATGACCTTGATGCCGGACCCGAACGGGAATCTGTCGTTGCTGGCTCACGACGACGTCAATCTCATCCAGCAGAGTTCCGGTTTTGGCGGTATTTATATGTCGGACGCGGATATCGCGCTGATGGCCTCGCTCGCGGCGCCCGTGCAAGGCTTGAGCAAGGTGGGAAGCTCGGGTGCCTTGGATCTGCTGCAGGCAACGCATGCGGTGCAGCCGACGCATGCCGGCGACGCCGTACCGGCCAGATTGGTGGCGAACACCGGTAGCGTCGGCTACAAGTATGTCCCGGGCATTACCACAACATCCGATTTGGGTTCCATCCCGCTCGTCCTGGCCAAGCAGGCACGGATTGTCGCGGGCAAGGATATTCTCGGTCTCGACCTGAGGGCCCAGCATACCTCGGCCGGCGACCAGACCACCCTCTCCGCCGGGCGCGATGTGCGATTCGGGGCCAACGCCGGCAGCACCAAGCGCATCGAGGTTTCCGGATCGGGCGAGTTGCTGATCCAGGCCGGCCGCCACATCGACATGGGCGCAAGCGGCGGCGTGGTGACCACGGCCAACCTCACCAACCCGGCGCTTCCCGCCGAGAGCAGCAACGTCACGCTGATGGCGGGTTTGGGCGAGCAGGGCGCGGACCTGGCCGGCTATATCGCCCGCTACATCAAGCAAGACGGCGCGGGCCCGGACGCGCTGGCCGGTGATGCCGAGGCCCTGGCGGAATACCGCCAGCAGACGGCGGCCGCGCTGACGGCGCACATGCGGCGCATCACCGGCAATGCCAACCTGACCGAGCAGGACGCGCTGACGCAGTTCCTGGCGCTGGACACCAGCCGGCAGGCGCCCTTCGTCAACCGCCATTTCTCCGGCGAATTGCTGGCCTCGGGCAAGGCGGCGGCGATCAGCGACAACGATGACCGCGGCTATGCCGCCATCGCCAGCCTGTTCCCGCACGGCGGCTATCAGGGCGATATCAGCATGTACAACAGCCAGGTGAAGACCCTGCGCAATGCCAGCATCGACCTTCTGGCGCCGGGCGGCCTGGTCAACGCCGGACTGCCCGGCTCCGGCACCGGCGGCGAGATCGGCGTCGTCACCGAGCGGGGCGGGGCGATCCGCGCCTTCTCGGATCGCGGCTTCCTGGTCAACCAGTCCAAGGTGATCACCCAGTACGCCAGCGACATCACGGTCTGGGTCTCCAACGGCGACATCGATGCCGGCCGCGGTTCGACCACGGCGGTTTCGGTGCCGAAGAAGGTGGTCACAACCACCGCGGACGGCTATACCACGGTCGAATTCAACGGCGTGGCCACCGGCAGCGGCATTCGCGCCCAGACCTACGATCCGGACGGTCCGAACGGCCCGATCGAAAAGCCGGACATCAAGGGGGTGACCGTCGCCCTGCTGGCTCCGCGCGGCGTGCTGAACGCAGGCGAGGCGGGCATCGAGGCGGGCAACTTCATTGGTCGTGCAAACCTTGTGCTCAATATCGGGAACATCAAGGTGCAGGGCACGACAGCCGGCGTGTCGCTGGATGCCGGCGGCATCGCTGCGCCGCCGCCGCCGACCTTGCCCGACTCGAGCAAGATGGGCGAGGAAACCACCCGCTCGCTGGCCGGGGCGCAGCGTTTCGACAGTTCGCGCTTCGCCCAGCAGGCCTTGGCCGACTTCAAGCCTTCGTTCATCACGGTGCAGGTGCTGGGTTTCGGTATCTAGCAAACATTGCGGCCAGGCGATTGGGAGGCGGCAGGCTTAGGCGTGTGGCCCGGGGCTTCTTATGTAGGGAAGCCCCGGTTTCAGCCCTTCGACTCGCCATCCAATATTAATTAAATAAAAGTTGACGATAAGACGGGAATGAGCCGAATGGCTCATGTTGTATTCACGCTCATGTAATGACCGGCTTTCATAATCTCACTTTTCCAAGCCAGCGAAGCGAAGCACATGAAACGCCTGACCCTGTTCCTCGCCCTGTTGCTGCTTGCCCCCGTCGCCCATGCCTGGTGGGACGACGCCTGGACCGCGCGCAAGCAGATCACCCTCGATACCACCGGCTCCGGCGCCGCGACCAAGGAAGGCCTGGACAACGTGCCGGTGCTGGTCCGCCTGCATACCGGCAATTTCGATTTCCTTTCCACCCGGGGCGACGGCGCGGACCTGCGCTTCGTGGCCGAGGACGATAAGTCGCCGCTCAAATTCCACATCGAGAAATTCGACGCGGTCAATGAGCTGGCGCTGATCTGGGTGCAGGTGCCCAAGCTGCAGGCGAATGACAAGCAGCAGCATATCTGGCTCTATTCCGGCAACGACGAGGCGCCGGCGGCGGTTGACATCAAAGGCACTTACGACGCCAATCAGGTCGCCGTGTACCACTTCGCCGAGACCGCGGGCGCGCCGCAGGACGCCACGGCCAACGGCAACCATGGCGCCAATTTCGCCGCCGCGCGTACGGCGGCCGTGATCGGCGGCGGCCTGGCCTTCGACGGCAAGAGCGCCTTGAGCATCCCCGCCACGCCTTCGCTCAGGATCGCGCCGGCATCGGGCTTCACCTTCTCCGTCTGGGTCAAGCCGGCTGCGGCGGGGCAGAACGCGGTGCTGTTCGCCCAGCGCGACGGGGCCAACGCCGTCGTGGTCGGCCTGGAGGGCGGCCGCGTCTTCGCCGAGGTGAACGGGGTGCGCAGCGCGCCGCTGGCCGAACTGGCGGCGGGTGCCTGGAGCCATGTGGCGGTCAGCCTCGGCCAGGGCCTGGCGATCTTCGTCAACGGCAGTCCGGCAGGCGAGACCGCCGCTTCGGCACCCGACATGGGCGGCGCTATTTCCCTGGGCGAGGGCTTCGCCGGCGAGATGGACGAATTGAACCTGGCCAACGTCGCGCGCAAGCCGGACTGGATTCGCGTGGCCGCCTTGGGCCAGGGCAGCGAGGCCAAGCTACTGGTCTATGGCGAGGACGAGGGCGAGGACGGCGGCGATGCCTCCTATTTCGGTGTCATTCTGCAGAACGTCACCCTCGACGGCTGGGTGGTGATCGTGATCCTGATGGTGATGATGGCCATCGCCTTCCTGGTGATGATCAGCAAGGCCATGGTGGTGAGCAAGGTGGACAAGTCGAATGCGGAATTCCTGGCGGCCTTCCGCAGCCTGGGCCGCGGCGAGGCGGCGAAACTGGATGCCGAGGACGATCCGGACGAGACCGACATCAAGGATTCCGCCCTGCTGACGGCGATGTTCGGCAAGCATGACCACTACCAGAACTCCTCTCTCTACCGCATCTACCATGCCGGCATCCAGGAACTGAAACATCGCTTCGGCGACAGCGGGACGGGCGAGCTCTCGCCCCAGGCGATCGACGTGGTCAAGGCCACGCTGGACGGCACCCTGGTGCGCGAGAGCCAGAAGCTCAACAGCCAGATGGTGCTGCTGACCATCGCCATCTCCGGTGGCCCCTTCCTCGGCCTGCTCGGCACCGTGGTCGGCGTGATGATCACCTTCGCCGCCATCGCCGCGACCGGCGACGTCAACATCGCCGCCATCGCGCCCGGCATCGCCGCCGCCCTGGTGGCCACCGTGGCGGGCCTTGCCGTCGCCATTCCGGCCCTGTTCGGCTACAACTACCTCGGCTCGCGCGTCAAGTCGATCTCGGCCGACATGCGGGTGTTCGTCGACGAGTTCCTGGCGAAGATCGCGGAGAGCTACAGCAAGTAAGGCGAACGGCGATTAGCAATTAGCTGGAGGAAAGTGGCATGGCCGAGATACGTGAAGACAACGAGCCCTTCGACGACATCAACATCACGCCGATGCTGGACCTGGCCTATGTGCTGCTGGTGATCTTCATCATCATGACCACGGCCTCGGTGCAGGGCGTCAAGGTCAACCTGCCCAAGGCGAGCGATACGCCGAGCATCGCCAAGCCCAAAACCAAGTCGATCACCATCGACGCTTCAGGCCAGGTCTATCTGGATACCTATCCGGTGACCATGGCCGAGCTGGAAAGCCGCTTGCGGGCGATCAAGGCCGCGGTGCCCGACCTTCCGGTGGTGATCAAGGGCGATGCCACCGTGCAATACCAGTTGGTGGTGGATGTCCTGGATTTGTGCGGCCGGCTGGAGATTACCCAGCTCGGCCTGGTGACCGCCAAGCCGAACAAGTGATGACGGCAATCTTCCGGCCCGCTTTCGGCATGCATCGTCGCGAGATATCCGCCCTTGACCGCTAATGCCCACAAGCTGCGACGCAAGCTGCCTGCCTTGGCCGGCGGGGGCTTCCTGCTGCTGTTCACGGTCGTGGTGGTGTGGCTGGTGAAAGATTTCATCGACAGCGCCGGCAAACCCGAGCCGCCGCGGGTGCAACAGATTTCCCTGGTCAAGCCGCCACCGCCGAAGGAGCCGCCCAAGCCGCCCGAGCCGGAGAAGGTGGAAAAGGTCAAGGACGAGGTCAAGCTCGATCAGCCCGAGCCCGAGCCGCAGGATGCGCCGCCGCCCGGTGGAGTGCCGGACGGCCCGCCGGGCGGGATGGCGACCGATCTTGCGCGCGGCTCCGGTTTCGGGGCCGGCAGCCGCGAGGCGTGGTATGGCAAATTGATCAGCCGGCATTTCGAGGACGTGCTGCGGCGCGATAAACGGCTGCATGGCAAGACCTACACCGTCACTCTTCTGATCTGGTTCGATGCCGGCGGCGAAATCAAGCAAGTGCAGTTGGTGAGTGGCAGTGGCAAGGAAGAGACAGATGCGACTCTGCGTCAGGCCATTCTTGGCATGCCGGCACTACGTGAGGTGCTACCGCCCGATTTGCCGCAACCGATTCGCATCAGCATTGCATCGCGTGAGTGATGGTGACGTTGCCTGAACCATGAACGAGTGAATACACCTGAGTGAAATAGATAGGGATCGCCTCATGCAGAAAAAACAGCTTTGCATCGCCCTGGCCATGGCCGGGCTTATCGCCGTGCAGCCGGCCTATGCCGGAGAACGCGAGCAGTTCGAGGCGCTGAAAGAAACGACCCTGGCCATCGTCGATGCCCTGGTGGCAAAGGGTATCCTCACCAGGGAGGCAGCCGAGGCCATGGTCGCGCAGGCCGAGGCCAAGGGCCGCGAGAAGGCCGAGGCCCTGGCCAAGCAGGAAGCTGTCGCGCCGGGCGTGGTGCGTGTGCCCTACATCCCCGAGGTGGTGAAGCGGGAGATTCGCGAGCAGATTCGGCAGGAGGTGGTGGCCCAGGCCAAGACCGAACGCTGGGGCGACGTGAACGCCGTGCCGGAGTGGGTGGGGCGGTTCAAGTGGGAAGGTGATCTTAGGTTGAGGGCTCAGAATGATCTGTTCGCCGATGATAATATTCCTCAGGACTTCAACCTGGACGGCACTTTTGATAACGTCGACGAAGCGAGGCAGCGCGCCCGCCTGCGTGCTCGTTTAGGGTTGTCGGCCAAGGTCACTGACAGTATCTCGGCAGGCTTTCGAATCACGACGGGCAATACCTCGGACCCGGTTTCCACCAATCAGAGTCTGGGCAATACGGGCAACAAATACAGCCTGGTGCTCGATCGCGCCTTTGCCAAGGTCGATCCCTGGGATTGGTTGAGCGCATCCGGCGGGCGCATTCCCAATCCCTTTTTCAGCACCGATATGGTTTGGGATGACGATTTGAATTTCGAGGGTGTGGCGGCCACCTTCAAGCCCTGGTCGCGTGCCACCATGACCGCCAAGCCCTTCTTCACGATCGGGGCCTTCCCGCTGCAGGAAGTCGAAACTTCGACGGTGAATCCAGCGAAGGATAAATGGCTATACGGCGCCCAGGCCGGACTGGATTGGCGCAGCGGTGCCTTTACGCGCTGGCGTTTCGGCTTGGCTTATTACGACTACAGGAATGTCAAGGGCGTGCACGACGATGTGGCTGGGGGTGGCAATCCCTATGCGGCAACCGCCCCCCAGTTCCGGCAGAAGGGCAATACGTTATTCGATCTGTCGCCGGACGATAGCCTTTCCGGTCTTGCTGCGGACTACCGCCTGTTGAACTTCACCGCAATGGCCGATCTGGCGCATTTCGACCCGGTTCATGTCATTTTCACCGGGGATGTAGTGAAGAATATCGGCTACGACAAGAACGAGGTGGCGACCTTATTCGGCGACCCGAATTACGAAGCCAGAACTTTGGGCTGGAACGCCAAGCTCACTGTCGGCAAGCCAAACATTGAGTTGCCCGGAGACTGGCAGGTGCATCTCGGTTATCGCTATTTGGAGCGTGATGCGGTGTTGGATGCCTTTACCGATTCCGACTTCCGCCTTGGCGGCACCGATGCGCAGGGCTATTACCTGGGCACATCCTACGGCGTCGACCGCAATGCGTGGATTTCCGCCAAGTGGATGTCGGCCAACGAGATCGACGGCCTGCCGTACGGCGTGGATGTATTGCAAGTGGACTTCAATGCCAAGTTCTGATGTCTTTTCCAAATCCGGTGTGACCCTGCTGCTGCTGGTCTTGCTGGCGCCGCCGGCCTGGGCGTTCGATCCGGAGCGGGATGCCTGGCTGTTGCCGCCGGGTGACGGCAGCCGGCCGGCCGGGGCATACCGGGTGACCGATCCGCTCGACTTCGCACGCATCCGGGCGACCGGCAACGACCAGGAGCCGGAATATGCGGCCGGCGAGCAGCAGGCCCTGATCGACGCCGCGGTCAAGGGCGACCGGCCGCTGTTGGAGAAACTGCTCGGCGACGGGGTGAACCCCAATGGCAAGCCCGACATCTGGGGCAAGACCGCCCTGATCCACGCCGTGGAGCGGGGCGACGTGGAAATGGTGCGCCTGCTGCTGGATGCCGGGGCCGACCCCGATCTCAAGGCTGGCAGCTATACGCCGCTGGTGAAGGCGGCGCTGCATGGCCATGCGCGCATCGTCAAGCTGCTGCTGAAGTACGGCGCGGACCCGGACTTGAAGAGCAGCGACGGCAACACGCCCCTGACCGCCGCCGCCAGCATGAACCGCCTGGAGGCGATCCGCGCCCTGATGACGGCCGGCGCGGATTACACCCTGTTCAACCTGGAGGGCAGGACCGCCTTGAGCGTGGCGGCGCTGGAAGGTTTCGAGGAGGCCGTGCGCCTCATGCTGGAGGCCGGCGTCGACCCCAACGTGCTGGACAAGAAGGGCGGTACCGCGATCACCTCGGCGAGCCTGGATGGCCACGCCGGCATCGTGAGTCTTCTGGTGAAATTCGGGGGCGAGACGCAATGAGCGCCTCGCCCGCCAAAGGAGAAGGCAATGGATAATCGATTCGGGTGGCTTGCTCTGCTGGTCGTGGCGTCGTTGGCGGCGGGGAGTCCTGCGCTTGCCGGGTCCGGCAAGGATCGCGAGCGGGAAGCCGTGCGCCGGGTCCAACAGCAGATGCAGCAGATGCAGGGCCAGCTTTCGACGCTGGAGCAGGAGAAGGCAAGCCTGACCGAGAACCTGGCCGAGTCGGAAAAGGCGGCCAAGGCCGCCCAGGGCAAGGCGGGCCGTCTGGACCGGGAACTGAAGCAGGAGCGCGAGCGGCGCGAGGCCCTGGAGAAGGAACTGGCGGCGACCAAGGAACAACTGGACAAGACCCAGACCAGTCTCGACGAAACCAGCCGCACGCTGGCGACCACCGAGGCCGAGAAAAAAAGGCTGGAAGCGATCAAGGCGCTCAGGGAGAAGGAGATCGCGCTGTGCGAGGACAAGAACAAGACCCTCTATCAGCTCGGCCGCGACTTGATGGCGCGCTTCGAGCAGAAAAGCTGCGGCGAGATTCTGGCCCAGAAGGAGCCTTTCAGCGGCCTCAAGCGGGTGGACATCGAAAACCTGCTCGAGGAATACCGGGACAAGCTCGACGAGCAGAAGATCATCAAGCCGCCGGGCGGTTAAGACCGCGGCACTTCGTCCAGATTTCTTAATCCAGGGTTGTTAAAGGCGGGCAGGGGGCATTTTGCGCGGCGGATGCTAAGACTGTCGCCGCTGCAACAGCAAGGGGTGCAGCCAGGCGACGGCAAAGGCGGCGGCGAGGCTCAGGGCGATGCGGCCGCCGCCGTCGAGGATCGTGGTCCAGTCCACCAGTTTCGAGGCGGCATCGGCCGATGGCGCCACGCTCCAGCTCATCAGGTCGTTCACGCTGCTGGCCAGCATCAGGGGCACATCCGCAAGTTCCAGCACGAGCAGGAAGGGCAGGCTGAGGAGCAGGCGCAGGCCGCGTGCGCCGAGGCTGAGGCCGGGCCAGGCCAGGGCGGCGGCGATGAGGACGATGGGAGGCTTCAGCGCGTGGGCCATGAGCGTGCTGGCATTGATCACCAATTCCTTGGGCAGCATGCGGCCCTGCACGAAAAGCGTCCGTTCCGGCACGAACTCTCCGCTGATGAGGTATTCGCCGCGCGGCGCGGTAATGCCCAGGCTGAGCACGTCGAAATCCGGCAGCAGGATCTCCAGCATCCCGCGATAGGCCGGCAGCCAGAAGTCGGCGTAATACCAGCCGTATTCCACCGCCAGCCAAATGACGAGCGGCAAGCCCAGGCCAAGGCGCAGGGCGATGCCGCCCAACTCACGTCCCTTGTGCGTCATTGGTGTGCCGCTGCAGGGAGAGGAAAACGAGGAAGAACAGCAGGCTCAGCGCCACCAGCGCCAAGGGCAGCAGGGTGCCGTGCAGCAGGCCGAAGTGCGTCCTGTCGCTGAGCCACGCCTGCCAGAGCAGGACGATGCGCCCCTGGTTGAGGACAAAGACGAGGCCGATGCTGGACAGGATGCCGGCCAGCCGGGCACGCCAGGCCAGGGGATAGGCCAGGAAGGCCGCCACCAGCAGGAACAGGGTCTCCAGTCCCTCGCAGCCGTTGAGCACGTTGAGCCGGCCATGGGCCGAGACCAGCCGGTGTCCCTGGGCAGCAACGCCGTGCTCGGGCCAGAGCTCGTCGATCAGCCATGCCGCGGGCTGAACGGTGAGCCGGTCGATGACCAAGCGTTCGACCGCGCTGCCGCGCGCCATTTCCCAGCCGTATTGCAAGGCGAAAAAGGCCAGCAGGAAAACGGTCAGCAGGCGCAGCGGATGCCGCCGCCTGGCCTCGGCCCGGGCCTCGGCCTCGAGCAGTTCCGGGTAGCTCAGATCGGGCATGATCGGCTGTCAGCGACGGCTGACCGGTGAGTGCGAGGTTACTTCGCCTTGACCGCTTCGCCCAGGGCGATGCCGTTTACCGCCACCGGGGTTTTCGCCAGCAGGTCTTCCAGATAGGCGGCCTCGATTTCCTGCGCGCGGCGCAGGCGCAGGTTCTGGACCAGGGCCGGCTTCACCTTGTCGAGCGGCAGTATCTGGGGCTCCTTGCGCTCGGCAAGCTTGACGATGTGGAAGCCTTCGGCTCCCGCCACGGGCCTGGCGGTGTCGCCCGGCTTGAGCCCGTTCAGGGCCGAGCGGATGGCCGGCAGCAGATCATTCTCCGGCAGCCAGCCCATGTCGCCGCCCTGGGCTGCGCTGGCTTGGTGCTGCGAGGATTTGCGTGCGATCTCGGCGAAGTCGGCGTTCTTCCGCGTGGCCTGCCGGTAGAGCTCGTCCGCCTGCTGGCTAGCCTTGGCATCCTTGCCGGCGACGTAGATCTGGCTGACGCGGTATTGCACCGGCGTGGTGAAGGCGGCCTTGTTCGCTTCGTAGGCCTGCTTGAGCACATCCTCGGACGGGTAGTCCGCCGGCGGGCGGGCGATGCTGTTCATGTAGGCTGCCACCAGGGCCTGCTCAACCGCCCGCTCCATCTGGGCCGAGACCTCCGGTTTCTTATCGAAGCCCTGCTTGCGGGCTTCCTTGGCAACCGCTTTACGGACCAGTTCGGTGCGGACCAGCCGCTCGATCCCCTGGGGCGCGTTCTGCGCCTCCGCCGGGTTTTGCGCGGCGATCTGCCGCACCTCGGCCAGGGTCAGGGTGGTGTCGCCCATGCGTGCCACCACGTCGGCATCGCCGGCATGGGCCGCCATGGTCCAGGCAAGGGAGAGGGTCAGGGCGGAGGGAAGGATGTGTCGCATGACGGTGCTCTCAAAAATCAAAGTGACGATGCTATGGCAGCAGCATGACCGCTACGTTACGCCGCCATCGACGGGGTGGCCGCGCCGAACGCCCACCCCTGGAGGGCGTCCATGCCAAGTTGGCACATGAGGGCGGCATCCTCTTCCCGTTCGATGCCCGTGGCGGCGACCTTCACTCCGAGCTGGTGGGCGTATTCGCACAGGCTGCGAAGCAGGACCTGGGTGCCGGGATGACTTGCGGCATGCCGGCACAGGCCGCCTTCGATCTTGACCCATTCGGGCAGCAGGATGGCCATTTGCTCCAGGGCCTCGGCGTTCGGCACGAAACGGTCCAGCACGATGTGGAATCCGGCTGTCTTGAGCCCGATCAGGGCCTCGGCAGCCGCAGGGGTGGCGGCCGTCCGGCTCAGCACGCATTCCAGGTACAGCCGGCGGGGCTCCGCCACGAAGCTGTTGAGCCAGTTGATGAAATCCGCCTGGGCCAGGCTGGCGCAGGAGACGTTGACGGCGCAGGCGGCGTCTTGCTGCGAACTTTGTTCGCTCCAGGCCTGGGATAGGATCAGCCGATCCAGGCTGTCGACCAGGCCTTCTTCCTCGGCCAGGTAGACGAAGGCCCCGGCCGGCAGGGTCTGGCCCTGGCCGTCGCTCAGGCGAGCGAACGCCTCGGCGTGCACCAGGCCGTGGTCGGCACAGCGCAGCACGGGCTGCCAGACCAGTTCCAGAGAGGATTGTCGGATGGCTTCGCGCAGCAGCCGGCGTACCTTCTGCTGTCCCTCCGCTGCGAGGCCCGCAAGCCGGGCGCTGCCGGAGGGCCCGAGGCAGGCGTCGCGCAGGGCGGTATCGGCCCGCGCCAGCAAGGCGGAACGGTCGTTGCCGCTGGCGCGCGCGGCACCCACGTGGACAGCGCATTCGCCGATGCCGCCGATCTCCCCGATGAGTTGGTCGACGCTATGGGACAGGGTTTCCGCCAGGCGTAGCAGGATTGCCTCGTTGCACGCCTTCACCAGCAGGCCGAACTGAGTGCCGTTGAGCCGGGCGGCCAGGGCATTGTGGCGGTGGGCGATGCTGTCCACGGCCACCGCGACGGCTTTCACCAGCCGGTCGCCGGCCTCGCGGCCGCGCCTGGCATTGAGCGACTCCAGGCCGCTGATGTGAAGCAAGGCAAGGCCGCAGGAGGCGGTGTCGTCGTTCAGCGCCGCCTCCAGGGTCGACTGGAAATAGGCGCGATTGGCCAGGCCGGTGTCGGGGTCGTGATGCAGGTCTTCCAGCAACTGATCGATGGTTCGGGTTTTTTCGTCCAGCATCCGCTCGACAGAGATCGACATGCGGTCGAGCGCCTGACCGATGTGGTCGAGTTCGCGAATGCTCGGCGGCGCCTCCAATCGTGTGAAGCGGCCCTGGCCGACCTGGATGGCGAGCCGTTCCATGTCGGCCAGCGGGCGCAGCGCCTGGTTCAATACCACGGCCAGAAGCCCGGCGGTGACCAGGCAGAAGGCAAGGGTCCAGAGCAGGGTGGCTTGCGCGCTTTGCCAGAGTTGGCGATAGGCATGGCCGGGATGACTGGCGATGCGGATGGCGGCGGCCTTGCGCCAGCCCGTGGTGACTTCGGCTTTCCCTGCCGGGGAGGCAATGGGCAATAGGTTCATGAACCAGCCGGGCACGTCTTCCACCCTGACGACGTCCTGCTTGGCTATCAGTGCGGCGCCGTCGGGTCGGTCCAGGGCGATGGAAAGGAAATAGCCGCTGTCGTAGAGGGCATCGACGGTGTTTGTGACGGCAGCCATGTCGTTGCCGGCGAAGGCGGGTGCCAGGCGCAGGGCCAAGGCGGTCGCGGCATCCTGTGCATGGCTTTGCAATTGCTGCTGCAGGAAGTCTCGGGTGTGGCCGAGCCCGCTCATGAACAGCACCGCGCCCATGAGCAGGATCAGGGGCATCAGAAACAGGATGAGCAAGGTTTTTAAGCTGACGGTTTTCATTGTTTGTCTCCCATGTGTTCTTGACTCATGCGCTCGAGCAGGTCGTTCCAGTGACGGATGCTGGCGGTATCGCCGATACGGCCGGCTTGGCCCCGTTGTTTTGCCGACCACAAACCCGCGGCATTGAAACTCATCGTGGGCGAAAGATCGGTGCGCCTGGAGGCGGGCAGGATGCCGGCGACCAGATTGTCCAGAATCAACGGCTCGGCGTCGGGTTCGGGGTAATAGGCCAACACCATGTGGGACTCCATGCGTTTCTCTTCCGGCAGCCAGACGCGGGCATAGGTGACGCGCAGCTTCGCCGCCGGCACGCCCGCTGCCTTGAGGGTGAAATACTTGGCCAGGGCGAAGTCCTCGCAGTCGCCGCCGTTCCGAACCAGCAATTCCACCGGCGTTGCCCAGTAATCGCGTTGTCCCCAGAGCGCCAGGTCGTCGACATTGGGCAGGCCGTTGAAGAAGCGGTTGATCCGTTCCAGTTTGTCGCGTTCCGACGCCTCGGCCAGACGCAGAGTCAGATTCCGCCATGCCTGCAGGCGCTCCGCAGCCCGGGACCCGAAATTGGCGCGAGCCAGTTCGAGCGTCCGGCCGTCGGGCAGGATGTCGGTTTCCGCACCCGCCATGACCAGCAAAGACAGGCCCGCCGTCAGGGCGATCAGGTATTTCCGGAGAGGGGGCGGGATCCTGCCGAAGCCGTTATCTCGTGCCATGAGAGGAGGACTGCCGCCGTGGTTGGATGAAGCTGCTCGTTACCTGCTCGTCGTCGGAAACGATGATCGCGCCACTTCGTTACGGCCATATGAATCGCATGCGCGGAAATCTTATCGACGATTGGCGCGCATACAACGTCATCGGTGCGTATGAGATGAATTGTTTATGAACTCCCCTTACGTCATCTTTCTTAAATGCAAGCACGGGAAGATCATCTTCCCAAAGCACTCAGATGAGGTGTTGCCATGTCCGAACACGAGCATGAGCAGGTGGATGATCCGGAACTCGTCGATAGCGAGGGACCGAGTTGCAGCCTGGAGGATGACTGGCCCGATGAGTTCACGGATATGTACTTGCGGGCCGAAGAGGTTTGGCCGGATGGCATGGCAATCCGTGAACTGTTTCTCCAGACGCAGGACGGTCTGGTTTTCGATTCGATCAAGAGCCACGACTGAGCGGCAGCACGCCGGGTGTGGTGCCGGCCGCTGCGCCTGTCAGCGTGCTCTGCGACGTCGCAACAGACGATAGGCCGGCCAGGTGCCGGCGGCGGCGACGGCTAGCCAGATCCAAGTAGAGCCGGAGGCCGGTGCTGGCGGTTGAGCGGTCTGAGTGGTCCGGTCCTTGATCCAGTCCAGATAGGGGGCAATCAGCGTGCCGCCGCCGATGGCGGCGAACGAATCGAGGTTCGCGTGACCCTCCCCCTGCGAGCTGGCGAAGGTGGCGACGCCGGCGATCTTCCAGACCCCCCCCTCCTGGACGAATATCGGGCTGCCCGAGTCGCCGCCGGCGAACAGGGCCTCCGGCGCGGTGACGAAGGCGGCATGAGACGATTGCCTGGCCTCGCCCTTGGCGTCAGCGAAGTGGTAGACGAACAGATCGAAGCCGACGTCCTTCTGGGGGTTGCGGACCAGCAGGTCGACCTGGTTGCGGCCAATCCGCTTGACGCTGGGGTTGGGCGGCAGGCGCTGGCTGCGCGTCGCATCATCGCCTGCGCCATAGCCTACGAAGACGATATCCCGGCTGCTTTCGTTGATGCCAGGGATGCCTCGATAAAGTGGGTAGACCGGGACGCCGGCCGGCACCGCCACACTCAGTTCGATCACGGCAATGTCGTCATGCCAGAGGCCGTCGCGTGTAGGCCGGGTGCCTCGGTAGTCGGGAAAGAGATAGATTGCCGCGGCAGGGAAGCGATAGGTCAGGTCGCTGCCGTAATTCAGGTTGAAGGTGATATCGGCGGGCGTAGCCTGCTTGCCCATGACCACGTGAGCCGCGGTCAGGACATGACGGCGACTGATCAGGGCTCCGCTGTAGGTGCCGCCGTCCTTGATGGTAATGGAGCCGACGCCGGCCCACGGCGAATCGGCCCGGTTCGGGTCTATGCCCTCGCCGCCGATGATGGCCAACGCCTGGCCCGGGAACAAGCACAGGGCGAACAGGATAAAGTGGAATGGCCAGCCGCGAAGCATCATGCCGGCATGATAGCCCAGCCGAACGACAGGTCTATTGCAGCCGGTTGGGTGGCGCGGTTGCGCTGTGTAGTCCTTGCCCTAAAGGCTCACGCCGCAGCCAAGCTGGATTTTCTGCCATGCAGCCGCAGGCCGAGCAGGACGCCACCCAAGGCGATCAAGACGTAAGCGTCGGCCTCCGGTATCGGCAGCGAATAGGTTTGCAGGACGCCGCCATAGCTGCCGCCGAAGTTGCCGACCACCTTGCCGGACACGATGAACTTATAGCCATCGGCCTTGAGGAGAGTCGTGCCGAGTGTCAATACCGTGTCGCCCGGGTGCTGTAGCCTATCCATCGCGACGAGCTGGTCGTCCGCCGTCATGAGTTGAAGCATCATGTCCGACAAACCAAACTCCGGCCCGGGAACCTGCGGCAGGTCAAGGTCGATGGTCACGGTACTTGCGGCCAGTGCAGAGTTGGCGCCGAGATCGAAGAAATAGACATCGGAGAAGGTGCTGCCTGCCGGGAATAACGCACCGACATTGCGGGTGTTGCCGATGCTGAAGGTTTGGCCATTGAGGTCGCCCAGATACCCCGGTCCCGCCGCCAGGGCGTTGCCGGCATGGCCGGACAGCATGAGGGCCAGGAGAAAGATCGATCGATACATGAAATTGTCCAGCAATATGGCAAATGGGCTTTATTCGGGAGCGGGTGGCGCATGCCGCCGCCGGGCCGCGAAGCCCACGACGGCGAGGCCGGCCAGCATCAGGAGATAGGCGTCCGTTTCAGGCACAGGCATTGGATTGCCGGACGGCGGGCCGTTCGGAGGCAGGCAATCGTGGCCTTCGTACTCCTCATGATCGTCATCGTGACCACGGCCGTAACCGGGATGGTCATCGTCCCGATCAGGCGCACGCGCATGGCGTCGACTGCCATCCGAGAAGGATTCCGGCCGAGGCTGTTGGCTCCAGCTACTATTTTTCTCATCGAGGATGAATTGCCGCCATTCCCGTGTGTCGGGCACGACTGTCTTCGCTTCACGGCGCCTTGGACTATCTGTGGTCTTCAAGCGTAATTCATCGCTGCCATTGTCGTTGTCGTTCGTAAGCAGGAGGAGCTGGCCGCCCCGGCGGTTCGGAACCGGCGTTTTCTGGCCGTCGTTTCGATCGAAGGTCAGGTCCACCGCCCCTCCCGGGCTCAGGTTAAGGCCGCCATCGGACAAGATTTCCAGACGGCGCTCGAATTCCCGGCCATCGCCCCGCGCTTCTTCAAGGAAGGCGATTTCCCGAATCGGCTTGGTAGGCACAGTCGCTTGCAGCCGGTCGGACGGTTTGTCCCGGCTGCCGCCGGCTTGCGCAGGCAGGCTATGCAGTGACATCCCTAGCAGCAAGGCAAGCGCGAGCCGGGAGTGTTGTCGATTCAGCATGCTCGTTTCCTTGAGAATCAGGGCTCACGCAATCCTGCCGTGCAGTCGAATCGCTGGCAGCATTCCAACCGGGTCATCGGGCTCGGCCGCAGATGCCACCGAGCGCACAAGGGTCACTATCCTGCTTGGGCCAGATGACAGGGGCTTGACACGAAGCGGTAGAAATCATGAGCCGATCGGCTCATGGCAGGGTGAAACCTGTCATGGCCGGCGCAAGAGCAGGCCATAGAGTCCTGCTCCCAACAGCAGAAGGGCCCAAGGCGGAATCGGGACATCGCCGCTATCGTTGCCGCTCGGCAGCGGTGCGACCACTTGGCTGCTTGCGCTGACGGCCTCGTTGCCGAGGACCGGGTCGAGGCCGCTGCTCAGCGTGGCTGTGGCCGTGGCAGTCAGCAAACCTTCCGACTGAGGGGCGACGGTGACTTCGATTCCAATGCTGGCGTTGTTGGCCAAGCCACCGAGGACGCAGTCGACCACGCCGTTGTTGTGCAGACAGCCGCTGCTGGCGGAGACGAAAGCGGCATTGGCCGGCAACGTCAATTGCAGGTTGACGCCGGCCGCCGTGTCCGGCCCCAGGTTTTGGACCGTGGCGGCGTAGACGAGATTGCCGCCGAGTTGGATGGGATTCGGCGCCGCGATGAGGGAGACGGCCAGGTCGCTCGACGGGACGTAGTAGGCCCAGTTGAGGACGAGTGCGCCGCTCGCGCCCAGCCAGCCGTCCACGGCGATTCGATAGGTGGTGCCTGCGCTGGCGTCGAAGCTCAGGCCGCTGACATAGCCGGGACTGCCGTCGTCGTCGTTGGCGGCGATGGCGCTCAGGCCGCCGACCGTGGTGCCGGTGTATACCGCGAGCAGGGTATCGAAGCCGCTGCCGTGGGTGTCGAGATTGACCAGGCCGCTGGCAGGGGCGGTCCACAGGTACCAGACCGATTTGCCGCCGACGTCGCCGGCGTGGTTAGGCTCGCCGACTTCCTTGGTGGCATTGACGGTGCCGCCGCTGGCCTGGCCGCTTTGGCCGCTCAGGCCGGCGGCTTGGGCAAACAGGTCGTTGCCCGGACCGGTGCTGAACGAGGCGGCCAGGTTCAGTCTGGGCTTGACCACGCCATTCCGGGGGTCGGTGATCGATTTGCCGTTGTTCAGCATGCGAGCCTGCGTCTGATCCAGGGTCTCATCCGGATAGGCCCCTCGCAGCGCGGCCACCGCGCCGGCCACATGGGGTGCGGCCTGGGAAGTGCCGCCGTAGGTGATGCCGGCGGCGGCGATCAGCGCGCCCGGCGCCAGCATGGTCAGCGAGGCGGCGCTGTTGGAAAAGCAGGTGATCTTGTCTGGCGCGGTGGTGCTGTCGGTGCAGTTGGCGCTGCCACCCCAGCTTAAACCGCCGACGTTGGCGTCGTAGACCGCGCCGACCGAGACGGCGCCCGGCGTGCAGGCCGGCCAGGCGATGGTGTCGGTCCATCCGCTGTTGCCGGAGGAGATCACGGTGAGGATGCCTACGCCGCTGGCTTCGCTGATGGGGTTGTAGATGGGGTTGGCTGTCGTGGCCGAGCACTGAGCCGCGGTTGGCTTAGCTGAACTGCCGAGGCTCAGGTTGATGGCGACGATGTTGTAATAGGGCGGCAGGGTTTTGAGATCGATCACGTGGTCGATGCCGGTGAGGATGTCGCTGAGGCTGGCGCCGGTACCGTTGAAGACATCCAGGGCCACGATCTTCGTGTCCGACGCCACGCCGACGGAGATGGCCGCGACGTTGCTGCCGTGGCCGTCAGCATCCAGGCTGCCGTCGTTCGGCGCGATGTCTGCCGCATAGATGACCTTGCAGCTGGCGCTTGGCGTGCCGGGTGCGGTGCAGGGGCCGAAGGCGGCGTGGGTGTAGTTGACCCCGGTGTCGAGCACGGCCACGGCGGTGCCGCCGCCGCGATAGTTGGCGATGCCGGCGACCGCGGGCTGGCCGATCAGGGGCAGGCTCTCGTTGAGGTGCAGTTCGAGTTTTTCATCCGGATGGATCGCCAATACATCCTTGCGGCGCAGCAATTTCTGCAGACTGGCGAGGTCGCGGACGCGGATGAAGCTCATGGGCAAGTGGCTGTACTCGCGCACGACCTCGACTTCGCCTGGCGCCATCACCGCTTTGACCTGATCCTTGAGTTGCTTGTAGCGCGTCACCTTGCGGGCCGTGATCTCGGTATCGTCGAACTTGAGGTTGCGGCGCAGTTTGCTCTCGCGTGCCTCGGGCTGGATGTCGCCATCGTCGAATTGGACGATGAACTCCCGCACCTCGCCCGACTCGATGCGCGGCCAATGTTGGGCGGCGACTTTGCTAGCCGCCCAAGTCGGCAGCGAGGGCTGCACCAGTTGCTGGGCCATGGCCGGCTGCCCGCAGGCAAGCCAGAGAGCAGCCAAACCGGCGAACCGGATCAAACGAGTGTGGGGCAGGCCGATCTTGATCATCACGCCAATGTGGGGCGGACATATTGCGCCGCGATGACGGCGCACCGCCATTTCGATGAGCCGTTTGGACAGTCGGCCCGGCGGGGCGCCCCGCTGGCGTAAAGATCGGCCGGTCGCGGCTTAGAGGGTGGCGCGACCGATGAGGCGCGTGCGGGATTCCGCGGGCAGGGCGTTCAGCATTTCCTTGACGAAGCGATCCTGCAATGCATAGGCGCGAGCGTCGTCGTCGGAGATGCTCGAAACCCGGAACAGCAGCCCGTCCGGAATCTTGCCGGTGAGGCCGAACCTGAGCTGTTCGAGCTTCCAGCTTGCCGTATGGCCGAAGGCGACCTTGTCGCCGATGGTCATCCAGTAGGTGACCGGTTCGATCCGCATGCCTTGGGCGGTTACCAGACGCCGGACGGGAATGGTGCCGACACCGGTGTCCAGTTTGGCGTCGAATTCCTTCACGACCTGGAAACCCTGGGCGGGGTAGCAGACCTCGGGCTTGTGCACCTGCATGGACTCGCTCTGGTCGCCGCCGTAGGCGATGGAGAGCATGATCCGCTCACCCTTGTCATTGACGTAGGTGCGCATCAGCGTCTGGTTGTAGAGCTTGTCGAGCAGGGCGGTGGTTTCCGGATCGGGTTGCAGGGGGACGATGTTCTCGTCCATGTTCCAGGCACCGAATTGCTTGGGAATCATGCGGTCGAGGTCGAGCTTGGGGCCCTGGTCGGCGACCTTGTCGCGCGGGGTCAGGGCAAAGGCGAGGCCGGCCGCGGCCAGCATGGCCAGGGCGAGGGCGAGGTGGCGGGTGTTCATGATGCGCATGGTTCTTCTCGCTGGTCCCGGTCAGGGTTTGCCTGTGCCAGGTCGATTGTGCCGGCCAGGTAGCAGGCCGAGGAGGCTGTCGAGGCCGAACAGGAGCAGCAGGGCGACGACGAACAGCAGGATGCCGGCGGAATCGTGGACGATGCCCTGGGCTGCGGCGTCGCCGAAGTGATAGGTGACCAGTACCAGGATGATGACGCGGGCGACATTGGCGGCAAAGGCGATCGGCAGGATGGCGGCGATCAGAATGCCGTTGCGCAGCCAGCTTCGGTGCTGCATCAGGTGGACGTATAGCAGGCCGAGGGCGCTCAAGCTGAACATCGAGTGCAGGCCCGAGCAAGCGTCGGCCACCAGGAGTTGGTAGGGGCCGATGGTCAGAACGACGCCGTTGCGGGCGATCGGATAATCGAACAGGTAGAGGATGCCCTCGGCGAGCACCGAGACCTGGTGCTTGAGCGGCCCGGTGGCGGCATCCACCATGAAGCCCGGCAGCGGAATCATGAACACGAGGAACAGCAGCGGGAACCAGAGGGTTCGGACCGCCCGCCAACCCAAGGTGATCAAGAGCGTGCCGAGCAGGACAGGAATCTGCGAGCCGATCTCCATGATGACGATTTCCTGGGAGCGGCCCAATGCGTAAAGCAGCAAGCCGAAAATCGCGATCGGCCAGCCGACGAGTTGTGCCGGCGACGGCGTAGTCCGCAGGAAAACCTCGCGCTGCTGCCAAGCGAGATACAGGGCGACGATCAGAATCAGCGGACCATGGGCGTGCTCATCCTGGGTCCAGGTGTGGTTCGCCAGATACCAATAAGTCGGCAGATAGAGAATCGCCAGGCCCAGCAGGGTCGGCAGCCAGACAAACCATGACGGCGGGATGTGCCGGTCCAGGGAGGGTGGGGTCAGGGTATCGTCCATGGCTTGAATCGGAATCTGCGGCACTCGCGCTGGTTAAATCGGATGCAGCGGCCACCTGTCGCGACAGGGGCCGCAATCTATCGCTGTGGCATGATGCGAGGTTCCTGTTGCAGGAATATGAACGGTATGCGCCGGATTGCCAGGCGCCCGACCGTTGCGGAAATGGTTTTGTAAGAATCATCGTCGAGAATTGATGGCTTCCAGCTTCGAGGCTGGTTCCATCGATATGCTGACCAGCCACGCCACTCCCCTCAACCTCTTCCATCGGGGCGCTTCCAAAACCAGTTTCCTCAAGGCGATCTGGGATCCGGCCATGGCGGTGATCGTTCTGTTCGCGGCCAACGCCTATTACGACGAGGCCATAGACGGGCCTGAGATCCTGTTCTCGATCATCCTGTTCTCCATGCTCTACCCCGGCAGCATGGCCTTGCACGACAAGGCCCGGAGTTACCTTCGGGAAATCCTCATGCAGTGGCTGCCGACCGTGGGCATTCTTTTTCTCCTGGGCTACGGCACCCATTATCTGCATCTTTTCGACGACGATGCCCTGAAGGCATGGGCTTTGGGCGTTCCGATCGTTTGGCTTGCCTCCCATCTGCTGTTGCCGCAGGTCTGGCCGGGGCTGTATGCCATGGAAGGCGTCCGCAGGGCGGTGATCATCGGCGCCAACGACATCGGCTGCCGTCTGGCAGAGCAGTTTTGCCTCAACCATTATCTGGGTGTCCAGTTCCTCGGCTTTTTCGACGATCGCAGCCTGGAACGTCTGGGCGAGATTCGCCACGGCCGTCTGCTTGGCCGGCTGGGGGGGGTGGCTGAATACATTCAGCAGAGCAAGGCCGACGCCATTTTTATTGCGTTGCCCATGGCCTCCCAGCCGCGCATCCTGAAGCTGCTGGACGATTTGAAGGATTCGACCGGCTCGATCTATTTCGTGCCGGACATTTTCGTCACCGACCTGATCCAGGCACGGGTCGATGAGATTGGCGGCATGCCGGTGGTGGCGGTATGCGAAACGCCGTTCTACGGCATCAACGGCCTGGTCAAGCGAGCCAGCGATGTCGTCGTCGCCGGCTCGATCCTGACCCTGATCGCGCCACTCATGCTGGCCATTTCCGTGGCGGTCAAGCTGTCTTCACCCGGCCCTGTGTTGTTCAAGCAGCGCCGTTACGGCCTGGACGGCCAGGAGATCATCGTCTACAAGTTCCGTTCCATGACCGTGTGCGAAGATGGCCCGGTGATCGAGCAGGCGAAGAAGGAAGACAAGCGGGTGACCCGCATCGGTGCGGTCCTGCGCCGTACTTCGCTGGACGAACTGCCCCAGTTCATCAATGTGCTACAGGGCCGGATGAGCGTGGTCGGCCCGCGTCCGCACGCCGTGGCCCACAACGAGCTGTATCGCAAGCTGGTCAAGGGCTATATGGTGCGCCACAAGGTCAAGCCCGGCATCACCGGCTTGGCGCAGGTCAGCGGCTGCCGGGGTGAGACCGACACGGTCGAGAAGATGCAGAAGCGCATCGAATACGACCTGGAATATCTACGCCGATGGTCACTGCATCTGGATTTGGAGATCATCCTGCGCACGATTCTGCTGGTGATCCGCGACAGGCAGGCGTACTGAAAGCGGCTGGCACATAGCCGTTGGCTGTCAGCAATCAGCCTGGCTTCAAACTTCTACCCGCTGTCTTTTCGCTGGCCGCTCTACCAGAACTGCCAACTGCCGGTTCGCAGCACCCATATGCCCAGGAGCCCATTGGTGACCGCATGAGCCAGGATGGGCGGCCACAGGCTGCCGCTGGCGCGATAGAGCCAGGCATAGACCAAGCCGGCGATGATGCCGGCCAGCCAGAGTGAGTGCGCGAAGCCGAAGGTTATGCTGGCGACAAGGACTGCTTTCAGGCTGACGGCAGCGGGAGCGATGGAAAGAAAATCCTGGCGGTCGATCCAGCGCATGAGGAACGAGCGCCAGAACAATTCCTCCATGACTGGCACCACAAGCGTTGCGCCGGCCAGCCTGACGGCGTCAAGGCGCCAGTCGATCGTGCCGTCGGCGCCCGACCGCGGATCGAATCCCGGGTGATCGCCGAGATTCAGGAAGCCCTGGTCGAGATGAATCCACAAGGCGAACACAACGGCACCCACTGCCGGGGCGCCCGCCAGCAGCCATAGCCGATTGCCGGGCAGTCTACGCAGTTCTTCATAATCTCGAATCAGGAACAGGAGGATGGCCGCAACCAGGCCGGCCTTGACGGCATAGAGCCAGCGGATATCGAAGTCCACCCCGGGCATGCCGGCAGCCAGGTCCTCGATCGCCAGGAACAGGAGATAGGCGGCGAACGGTGCCGCCCGGATGACGATATCGCGATTCATGGCAGCGATGCCCCAGCTTGTCGGCGGCCGGACGGCCGCCTTTATTGTCCGAGTTGACAGGGCTGGACCGGCGAAGCGCTCCTCGGGGGCGACGCCGGCCCAGTCATGTCGCCCGCCCGCCCATTTCCGCCGCGCTGACGGAACCTTGGGCCGCGGACGCCTCCCGTCGCCTTACTTCGCTGCCGGCTTGGCCTCGATCTTGCCTACCTCGACGTAGTCGCCCAGATACTCGATCTTGCCGGCTTCGCGCAATTTCTTGAGTTCGGCCTCGACCAGCTCGCGCTTTTTGGCATTCACCAGGTAGCGGCTGATGACCGGCTTGGCCTGTTCCTCCGTGACCGGCTGGCTCTGGTAGCCGGTGACGAAGACGATATTCAGGCTGTTGGGGGTTGCAAGAGCGATGGCCTGGCCTTCCTTGGCGGCATGCAGTCGCGGCAGCAGTTCCAGCGGCAGTTGCTCGGCCGGCTTGACGCTTTGCACGGCGCGGGCCTGGATGTTGACCGACTTGAGCCATTCGGCGAAAGCGCCGATGTCGCGCGATTCGGCCAGTTTGGCCTTGACCGATTCGACGTTCTCGGCGGTGACCGGCACGCTGAGTTCCTGCAAGCGGTAGATGCGGCGGTCGGAGAACAAGGCGGGGTTTTTGGCGTAGTAGGCGCTGATTTCGGCTGCGGCCGGTTCCGCGGCGGTGCTGGTTACCCGCTCCAGGTAAGCCTCGGCCAGGACTTGGCGGCGATAGGCTTCCAGACGTTGGACGACTGCCGGTTCACGATCGACCTTGCTGTCGATGGCTTTTTGCATCAGCAATTGTTGCTCGACCAGCCCCTTGAGGACGGTGTTGGCAGCCTGCTTGGCCTGAGCCGGGGGGAGGTTGCCGAGTTTGCCGAGCTCGTAGTTGATCTGGTGTACGGTAATCTCGTCCTTGTTGACCTTGGCGGCAACCTGGGTCGCCTTCTTGTCTTCACCGTTCTTGTCGCCGCAGGCGCTCAGAGCCGTAACCAGGATCAAGAGGAGGGCGGGTACGCGCATGCTTTGCATGAGCTTCATGTCTGTTCCTTTCATATTTAAGACGGATCGGTGTCGACGCTTTGACGCGCATTCTCGACGACAAATGTTTTGAATGTATGACGGTTCGTGGGCGGTCACTGGACTGTAAGAAAAAATCTGTAATGTGCACTCCTTTAAGAATCTGCCTGCGTGGATATGACGCCGACCCGGTTATCGCTATGGACGTTGCTGGTCATGCTTTGGCTTTCGGGCTCCGCCATGGCGGCACCGGCGACCGACGCGCCCGTGGCGGATGGGCCTGCTGCAGTGGTCGAAAAGCCGGTGGTGGCCGCGGAGAAACCGCCCGAGCCACAGACCGAGCCACAGACCGAGCCACCCTCGCCGAATGCCTATCGCCTGCATGAGGGCGATGCCCTGGAAGTCTCGGTCTGGCGCGAGGATAACCTGCATAAGGAGCTTCGCATCCTGCCGGACGGCAGCATCACCTTCCCGCTGGCCGGCCGGGTCGAGGTCGCCGGCCTGACCACGACCGAGGCCGAGGCCAAGATATCGGCAAGGATCGAGCAGTACCTGACCGATCCGGTCGTGACCGTGGTGATCACCGGTATCAACGGCAGCCGGGTCTATGTCCTGGGCAATGTCGTCAAGCCGGGCCCGGTGATCCTGGACGTGCCGATGACCCTGCTCCAGGCCTTGAGCCTGGCCGGCGGCCTGGGTAAATTCGCCGACAACGACGCCATCAAGATCCTCCGCTCGACGCAAGGCGGCCGGGAGATTCTGAAAGTCCGCTATAGCGACCTGATCAAGGCGAAGGATTTATCCACCGATTACCCGCTCCAGGCCGGGGACACCATCCTGGTGCCATGACGTCATGAGGAGGGGCGTTGCGTCCTTCTCGCTGGCCCTTCTGGCGGCTGTCATGCCGGTGTCAGGCTGGGCCGATCGCTTCCAGCATGGTTTTTCCAGCCCGATTTCGATGTCCTACGACAGCAATCCGAGCATGACTCCCAAAGCCTCCGGCGGCGTCTGGCGGTTCAACACAGTGCCCAGCTACCAGATCACCGGCATCCTCGACCGCGATCAGTTCAATATGGGGCTGTCGCTCAATCTGGAGCGCTCGTCGGACGAGGCCGTCAGCGCAGGGCGCGAAGACCCGACGCTGTCTCTCGGCTGGCGGCGCGCAATGCCGACAGGCGACTTCGGCATCGCCATGCTTCACGAAGAGGCCTCGTTGCGGGTTACCGAATTCGCCGACACCGGGCTGGTCGGCGATGGCACCCGTTCCAGCAGTTCCCTTTCGGCGGATTGGAACAGCCAACTTTCGGATCGCCTAGGCGTGACATTGGGTACCAGTTACAAGGATGTTTCCTATCAGGGCGGCAGCAACACCGATTATGCGACACTGGCCGCCAACGCCAGCCTGAGCCGCATCTGGAGCGACCGCATTGAGACCAAGCTGAGCCTATCGAGTTCGCGCTACGTGCCGGATGCCGGCCAGTCATCGACCTCGCTGGATACCTCGTTCGGGCTCAAGCTCAAGCTGACGGAACGCCTGGATACCGACCTGCGTCTGGGGGTGAACCGGACTTCGGGCCGGTCCGACAACACCGGCTGGACCGGCGGCCTGGCTTTGAACTATGTCACGAGCGAGCGATCGGCTGCTTCCTTCCGACTGGACCGCGCCGTGTCGGACAGCGGTGCCGGCGGCTTCGCCGAATCGACCCAGGCAAGCGGCCAGTTGACCTATGCCATCTCGAATCTTCTCAGCGCCAGTGTCGACGTGTCCTGGCGAGAGAACCGCTCCATACCCAATACTTCGACTTTGCAGGCCGGCGCCTCGCTGAGCCGGGGACTGGACGACCACTGGCTGCTGCGTATGTCCTACCAATACCGATACCGCGAGCAGGATGGTGGCGATGAGGCCGATGCCCACCTGCTCTCGCTGACGTTGAACTACTCCCACCCCGAACTTTTCTAGATCCAGGACGACCTCGCATGGCCCAACAGTATGAAATGACCCTCCGGGACTATCTGTCGATCGCCCGCCGCCGGGCGCCGCATCTGGCCATTGCGTTCACTGCGATCTTCACGGTGTCGATCGTCGTCGCGATCGTGTTGCCCCCCACCTACCGGGCCACCGGCACCATCCTGGTGGAATCCCAGCAGATTCCGGACGACATCGTGCGTTCCACCATTACCAGCTACGTCGACGAGCGCATCGCCGTGATCAAGCAGCGCGTGCTGACCCGGGCCAACCTGCTCAAGATCATGGACAAGTACGACCTGTTCAAGGACGAAGACAAGGTGGCCAGTTCGGAATTGCTGGACAAACTGCGCGAGCGGGTGAAGATCGAGACCATCGGGGCCGATCTGGGAAAGGCCGGCCAGGCCACCATCGCGTTCAAGCTGTCCTTCGACGCCAAGGAGCCGGATACGGCCTACCGCATGGCGAACGAACTGGTCACCCTGTTCCTGGACGAGAACGTTAAGAGCCGCACGGCACGGGCCTCCGAAACGACCGAGTTCCTCAGCCAAGAGGCCGAACGATTGCGCCAGCAACTGGAAAAGGCCGAAAACGATATCGCTAGCTACAAGCAGCGCTATGGCAACGCCTTGCCGGAGCACCTGGACCTGCGTATGGCCATGATCACCCGCCTGGAGGGCGAGCTGAAAGATGTCGAGCGGGAGTTGAAGGCGGCCCAGGAGGAACTGCGCTATCTGGACATCGAATTGACAGGCACCAAGACCGGCCTGCTCACAACGGGCAGTACGCCACCCAGCCCAGCCCAGCAACTGTTCCTGCTGAAGAAGGATTATGAGAAGGCCAGCGCCATCTACAAGGAGACCCACCCGGATGTGCGGGCGCTCAAGCGCCAGATCGAGGCCCTGGAAGGTGAGTCCGCGGGCAGGCCGGGCGAGACCAAGGCGGGCGCGGGCAAGCCCATTGCAGGCCGTCCCGATCAGGACAAACGCGGTGCCAAAGTCGACGAAGATAGCTTCAACCAGTTTCAGGATCTCTCGGTCGCCAAGATCGAGGCTAGAATCACCGCCGCCGAGGCCCGGCAGAAATCCCTGATCGAGCAGCGGAAGGAAATCAAGTCGAAACTGGCCCAATACGAACGGGAGATCATGCAGACGCCACAGGTCGAGCGGGGCATGATCGCCATGCAGCGGGACTACGACAACGCTAAGACAAAGTACGAGGAGGTGCGTGCCAAGCAGATGGGCGCGCAGATCTCCGAGAACCTGGAGGAGGAGAAGAAGGCCGAGCGTTTCTCCCTGATCGAGCCGCCTCTGCTGCCGGACAAACCTATCGAACCCAATCGCAAGAAGCTGGTGGCCATGGGCTTCTTCCTGGCCCTAGCTGGTGCCGGCGGCCTGGTTATGCTGCTGGAATCCATCCATCAACGCGTCCGTGGCCCCCGGGCCCTGGCGGCCCTCGCCGGCGAGCCGCCGCTGGTGAGTATCCCTTACATCACGACACGGGAAGAGCGCACGCGGCGCAAATCCGTGCCCAGGTTCAGGCTCAAGTTGTTCGTCGGTGGCGGCCTGGTTCTGTTTATTGCCGCCTTGTTGGCAGTGCACTTCTTCTACAAGCCGCTGGATATCCTGTTCTACATGATCCTGGACCGATTTATATGATGGGAAGCGACATGGGAAGCACCGAATATACCGACGAAGCCCCTGAGCGGCAGGCCGCTATGACAGCCCAGGCAGTCGCCGCCGATCTGGAAGGGGATTTCGTTTCGGTCAGCTACAGCCAGACCCGCGTGGTGCAGTTGAACCCCGGTCACTTGGAGAGACACCGTATCGTCGCCCACGATAAGGCCGATCCGGGCAGCCGCGCATTTGACCTATTGCGCACCCAGGTGCTGCATAAGATGGAGGAGAAGGGATGGCGCACGCTTGCCGTCACTTCGCCCAGTGCCGGGGCGGGCAAGACGGTGGTGGCTATCAATCTGGCGATGAGCATTGCCCATCAGACCCAGAAGACCGCCATGCTGGTGGATTTCGACTTGCGCAAACCTAAGCTCGGCGCCTATATGGGCCTGCCGGCGGGCATCTCCCTCAACGAGGTGTTGGACGGCAGTGCCACGCTACCCGATGTCCTGGTCAATCCTGGCCTGCCCAGGCTGGTGCTGCTGCCCACCGAGAGGCCGGTACCCAATCCCTCGGAAACCCTGTTCTCCCGGCGAGTTGCCAATCTCGTCGCCGACTTGCGCGAGCGTTACGAGTCACGCATCGTCATCTTCGACCTGCCGCCGCTGCTCAACACCGACGACGCCATCGCCGTGCTGCCGCAGATCGATTGCGTCCTGCTGGTCGTAGGCGATGGCATGTCGCCGAATGTCGATGTCGAGGAGAGCCTGCGCATGATCCCACAGGAGAAGCTGCTGGGGGTGGTGCTGAACAAGGCGGAAGAAATGCCGAGGGTATATTACTGAGACTACCTTCACAAATGAGATGGCCAACATAGTGAATCGTGGGATAAGAACACAGTGATATACGCGGCAACGTGCAGCATCGGGGGGTGCGAGGCACCAAGGAGTTGCATGCTCTCCCCAGCAGCCAAGTCATCATTCTTTAAAGGTGCGACGCCACCATACAGCCAGACATATGGACAGAAACGTCATCTTCGACTACTCCAAGAGCATCGGTATCCTTTGGTGATCTAAGGCTAAAAGGCAATCAATCATGAAATACTTTCGCATCAAATTAATGTATGCACTGCTGGGGCCTATTCAGGGATACTTCAGAAAGAAGAGGATGACCGCATTCAACCATTTTTTGGATACGGTTGAGGCGCAGAATCCGCGCATATTGGATTTGGGTGGCCAGCCTGGCATTTGGGTTTATATCGAACGACCTCTGGATATCGTTATATTGAATCTGCCAGGGGTGGCTAATACACTGCACTACAGCCATCACAATATTTCATATGTGGAAGGTGATGCCTGTGATCTGTCGGCATATTGCGATGGTGAATTCGATCTGGTGTTCAGCAACAGTGTAATCGAGCATGTGGGCGATGCCGCAAAGATTCAGCAGTTTTGTCAGGAGGCAATGCGCGTCGGCAAGAAACTTTGGGTTCAGACACCCTCGAAGTATTTTCCTATCGAGCCCCATACCGGGATGCCCTTCTGGTGGTGGTATCCGGCTTCGCTGAAACGGTACATATTGGCACGCTGGCAGAGGAAATTGCCGGGGTGGACAGCTATGGTGGCCACCACTACTTATGTGCGACGTGAAGAGCTGATACGACTCTTCCCCAAGGCAACCATCAGGGTGGAGCGGTTCGCCGGTTTGCCCAAGAGTTACATTGCGGTCCAATAATCCTTAGATCCTGGGAATCGAGTCAGCACGCCCGAAATGTAGGCAATCGCCGTATGGGCCTGGCTAACCTACCCTATTGATTGCCTCCTGGCTCCTGATCGATATTGGTTTGAATCATTGCGACATAGGCCACACCCAGTCCCGCCAGTGACCAGTAGACTGTGGGAATCACAGATATGTCGCTGACCGTGAAGATGATAGCCAATATAGCCACGAGACTGGCGAACAGGGACCGGCCAAGCAGATGGAGTTCGCTGTTCTTGTCTGCCAATTTTTGTAAAGTGCGGAAGAGGTTCCATGCGATCAGCGCGAAGAAACCAACGAAGAGTCCTAGGCCGACGAATCCGGAGCGCAAACTGATCAGGAGATAAGTGTTGACTATGTCGATGATGCCCCTGCCCTGAATCATGGCCTGCATCTCAGGCGCCAGTGCGAAATCAACCGAACCAAACCAGGGATCGCGCATCATGACCTTATAAGCAGCGTCCAATAATTGGGCGCGATAGTCGATGGTGTTTGTTTCGACTGTTCCGATAAAGGGAAGCAAATTAAGCACCTTTTCTCCGCCGGGTAGTACTGAGAGCAATGGGATTGCCATGAGACCGGCAAAGGCCAGCACGGCCAGTCGGCGCAGTGCGAAAGGGCCTGTGGCGAGATATGTCACGAGCATGAGGCCGGCGCCAACCCAGGGGCCACGGGACAAGGGGGCGACCAATCCTGCCGAGATCAGGGCCAATCCAAAGCGCTGGTGCTGTTTGTTCGGGAGTGAATTTTTAAGGAACAGAAAAAACCCTAGGGTGACCGTCATGACGTAGCCCGCAACGATGGGGTGGCCTGTGGAACCCATGGCGCGCAAGATGCCGCCCCGTTCGACAATGCTCAGGGTATCTAGGGGGGCGCCCAATGCGGAGCTGACAGCCCGGTAGAGCTGCCAGTGCTTGGCTGCCTCGAACAGGCAGATTGCAGCCAATACCAAGGCTGCCAGGACGAATCCGGACAGGGCCTCGCGAAAGTGTTTGAGTTCCTTGAGTGATCGGCTGATAACGATGTAGGGAATAAAGGCATCGATGAAGACATAAAACGCCTGTCGCAATGTATCCGTCACGGTTGTTTCCCTTAACTGGAGGAGAACGACCAGTATCAGATAGGCGATGAGCAACTTGTCGGCCAGTGGTCTGCCGATGGGTGCGATGTCGGTCCTATGCAGCAGCCCCATGAACATGGGCAACAGGATGGCCAAGGTCAGCAGGCGGACGTGATTCAGCGAGAACAGGATGTTGATCAGTCCGAATCCCGGGATATCGACGGCGATAGGAGGTAGCACCAGCATTGCGAGAAAGAAAACAGCAACCCGGTTGTTGTCCTGCTTACCGGCTAGTACCAACAGCAAGATGGCAGACAGGGCATACAACCAGAAGTTGTGTGCCAGAAAAGCCACGGTGGTTAGGCCTAACCAGAGATTGCGCCGACGGTCGTAATCGACCCGCTCTACCCAGTTGAGGGCGGGTGCCCTGGCGAAGCCAAAAACGAAGAACGAAAGAACCAGGATGACGATTAAGGCCTTGATATGTTCCGGCATGAAGCGTTTCAGCGGGGCTGGCCGCAGTGGAAGGGTTCGAAATATCTCATTGTAATAATCTGGTCAGGGGAAACGCGCGAAAATAGCAAAATTATGTTTGCTTTCGATGACTGCTGAGCGATGCCTGCCATATACCGTCTCACAGCATGGTGCCACTGCACGAGCTTACGGTCTGGGAAGACTCGGCCATATGCAGAGCAAACATTTTCGGGCGAGGCCGCTAGTCGGTAACTGTCCCACATTATTGACGAGGTGTTTTGCCAGATGAATTCGACAGTGGAACGATCCCGCATATGCTGTGGCAGGAACTTCCGCTTGGCCCTTGCGGTTCTGTCGCTTTGCGCCTGGATGACTCACTTCGGAATGGCGGATGCTGCTGAACCGGACAAGGGGCTGGGCGTCAATCTGCACGGCGTTAGCTACTGGTCGCCCACTCAGCCTTTTGTCGACGTGTTTAGGCAGAGCGGGGCGTGGGTACCGCAGCGCGAGGGCTCACAAGTCTGGGACACCAGGGAGCCGCTGGATATTGATGAACACGGGTGGCTGCGCAGTCTCACCCCCGGGCAGCAGGCCGCAACGGTGGTGATGAGCGGCGGAACCTACCCGGTCGGAACGTACACTGTCACTTACGACGGGCAGGGGGATCTGTCTTTCAACATGGATGCCAGGATTGCAGGGAGGCATGGCAATGATCTGCTGGTGGAGGTCCAACCGAAGTACAGGGTGATCATGAAAGTTCTGCGAACCGATCCGCGGGATCCAATCAGGAATGTTCGTATGTATATGCCCGGCTTCGATCCGTCTCGGCATCAGGTGACATTCAACCCTCGCTATCTGGGCTACCTCAAGGGGTTCAAGGTTGTCCGTTTTGTGGATTGGGCAAAAGCCAATACTAATAATGATATCAAGTGGTCAGACCGGACACGGCCGATGCATGCCAGTCAAGATAGGAACAATGGAGTTGCCCTGGAATACATGATCCAGATGGCCGAGTCCATGGACGCCAATCCGTGGTTTACCGTGCCGCATGCCGCGAGCGATGACTATGTCATCGAGATGGCGAAGCTGATAAAGAGACAGTTGAAGCTAGGCCGCAAGTTTTATCTGGAGTACTCCAACGAAGTCTGGAACGGCATCTTCCCCCAGCACGCCTATGCCAGTCGTGAGGCCTCCCGGCTCGGTTTGAGGGATGCAGATGACTACTACGTGCGACGAACCTTGCAGGTGTTCAAGCTGTTTGAAGGTGTCTTTGGCGGGTCACGTCAGTTTGTCCGAGTCTTGAGTGGACAAGCGGTAAACACCTGGCGCGCCAAGCGGCTATTGGACTACCCGGATATCGGTAAGCAGGTCGATGCCTATGCCATTGCCCCTTATTTTGGCCACGAAATTGCGGAAGCAGTTCGAGGGAAGGGTTCGCATAGCGTAGCTGTGGAAGCGGTGATGGGCAAACTGGAATCCAGTGTTGAAGGGATACGGAAAATTGTCAGTGCCAACATGGCGATAGCAAAACAGGCAGGCGTTCAATTGATCGCGTATGAGGCAGGTCAGCACGTAACCAATCCGCCCGGCGATGACGATTTCTGCGCAGCGATCAACCGTCATCCGGCTATGGGTCGGCTGTATGAAAAATACCTCGACATTTGGCAGCAGGAGACGGCTGGTGCCTTGATGGTAATGTACGCAGATGTCTCTAGGTATGACCGCAACGGTTGTTGGGGACTATCGGAGCAAATTGGGCAAGATGCCAAAATGGCACCCAAATTGGTGGCTGTACGGGCACACCTCCAGGCGGGCAAATAATGCGATGTGTGTTTCTTATCGGCCATTCACCATGCAAACTTCCTAAAAAGTCCAGGCTTTCTTCGCTTGCGTAACTGACCATTCTGCGATGAATAACAGTGTCCTGACTCTGAAACAGCGTACCATCAGGGCCGCTGTCTGGGCGACAACCAACCACCTCATTCGGCAGGTACTGCGCCTTGGCACCAACCTGGTGATGACGCGATTGTTGGCGCCAGACATGTTCGGCGTGATGGCCATCGCCAATGTGTTCATCGCCTGGCTGATGCTGTTTTCCGATTTCGGTCTGCACCAAAATATCATACAGAGCAAGCGCGGCAACGATCCTGTCTTTCTAAACACGGTTTGGGCAGTCACGATTATCCGTGGAGCCATATTGTGCGCCGTCGCACTGTTTCTCTGCTTTTTGCTATATATGGCGAATCAGGCACAGTGGATACCGGCTGGCACGGCCTATTCGGACCCGATCCTGCCTTACGTGCTATCGGCCATGGCGATCAATATCCTCGTCGCCGGCTTCGAATCGACCCGCATCGCCAGCGCTGCCAGGAATCTTGATCAGCGGCAGACCTTCTACTTCGAGATTGCCAACCAGGCTATCGGCATTGTCTGCATGTTGGTATGGACTCTGTTTGATCAATCGGTTTGGGCCCTGGTGGCTGGGGCTCTTGCCGGAACATTGTCGAGGACCATACTCAGTCATGTTGTCCTGTCTGGTAGTCCAAATGCGTTCAAATTAGACAAAAAAAGCATAGATGAAATCCTGTCGTTCGGTAAATGGGTAGTACTTTCCTCACTGATCGGGTTCCTGCTCACTAATGGCGATCGTCTCATACTTGGCGCATTCGTCGATCCGAGCACATTGGGTATTTACTCGATTGCGTTTCTGATCGCGAACACCCTCTACTGGGTCGTGCTCAATATCATCATCCGTGTGGCTTACCCTGTCATTAGCGAAGTTGCGCGAACCGATGCCGGCAGGCTATCCGGTATCTACTACAAATTCAGGCTGCGCTTCGATACCCTGGCATTCCTGCTGTCGGGCATTATTTTCCAGTCCGGGCACTGGATAATCAATGTCCTGTACGACGACAGATACACTGCCGCCGGCCCAATGCTGGAAACACTGGCAATCGGCATCATCATCGTGCCTTACCTGCTGACGGAACAGTGCCTCTTGTCCTCTGGTAACACGAAGGCTGTCTTCTTGTCGAACACAATCCGCACCGTAGCTATATTTTCCGTTACGCCGATCACCTTCCTGCAGTTCGGGCTTCAGGGGGCCTTGTGGGGTATTGTCTTGAGCTCGCTGATCTACGTCCCGATATCATTCTACTATTTGTCGCGCATGCATATATTGCAAGCAAGGCGTGAGCTTGTGGCCATACCACTTATTTTATCCGGCCATGCCTTAGGCATGCTTCTGAACAAGGCACTAGATGCATACCATGCAACATTTTTCACCTAGTGAAACTAGCGCCGTGACCGACGATTGCCTGATTGCCGAGCGTTTTGAATCCGTTCTGCTACCGGAATCGACGATCTATTGCCATCCTTCCCGGATCAGCAATATCTACGAGCCGTTCGTCGAAGAGGTGCGGCAGCCGAACGCTGTCATGGCAGCGGACGACATCAACGTCAGGGTTGCCAAGACCATTGTGCCGGGTTATCACGAGATACATGACGGCGGGATCAAGAGAAAGCTGAAGCGCTTGCTTCATACGGTGGATCGGGGCAAGGCCGACGATCTGGGCGAGCGGCTGGTTTTTGATGCGCGCCATTCCTATAACGACAACATTGCCCACCTGATTCATGAGCACATGGTGCTGCTGGGTTATATCAAGGCAAGGCTCAATTACGGCAGCGACGATGTTATCGTGCTGCTCAACCGGGATGCCCCGGCTCTGGCGGTCAAGTTCTTCAAGCAGATCAATTATGAAGTCTTCCTTACCGATCGGCGTGTCTCATGCAACTGCCTGGATATCCGGATAGACGAGACGCGCCACTTGCTGCCGTTCCTGGCCGAGATCGAGTTGTCGGGCTGGCTGGCTGCCACGCCGGAAAAGGTATTTATTCCAAGGAAAAAAAGCCGAAGGCTGAAGAATGAGGAGGCCATTTTCGGCACGCTGAAGAACCTTGGCTACGAGCGATTCTATTTCGAAGACATTTCTATGATGGAACAATGGTCCATCATGCGAAACGCCGAGTCCGTCGTCGCCATACACGGGGCCGCGCTTGGCACTCTGGGGTTCAACGTCTTCCGGAGTCCCGGCAAAAGCCTGAGCCTGGTTGAGCTTTTCTCGCCCGGTCTCGTGGCGAACGTGTTCAGAAAATACATGGCGGTGCTGGGTGGCGACTGGAGGGGGTGTCGGGGCAAGCTGACTCCCGATCTGATCAGGGACATCGATATCGATAAGATCATGAAGGCACATGCGTTCGACGATTTCGAGCTGGCTCCCGGCGTGATCGAGCGAGCGCTTGCCGCATGACGAACTCTGCTAGTCCGACAGGATACTTTTGCCTTCAGGAGACGGAAAACCCATGAAAATATTGACTTGGGACACGACGAATTACGGAGACCGGCTGAATGACATCGTCTGGCCGCACTACCTTCCCGGCCTGCTGGATGACAACCAATCCGAGCTTCTGGTCGGTATCGGCTCGCTGCTGAACCACCGTCTCCCGCAAGGGCCGGCCAAGCATATCTTCGGTGCCGGCTACGGTCATGGCGACGTTCCGGAGGTCGATTCGACCTGGAATGTGGTTTGGGTGCGCGGTCCGTTGACAGCGAAAACGCTGAACCTGAGCCCGGACAAGGCCATCACGGACGGCGGCATGCTGTTGGCCGACATGTACGAGAGGGCTGCCAAGGAACACGATGTGTCCTTTATCCCGCATTGCAGCGCCGAGGGCGGTGCCCTGGACGAACTGGAGAGAATCTGCGCCAGGGCCGGCATCAATTTCATCAATCCAAACTGGCCGCTCGACAGAGTGCTACGTCAGATCAATGCCAGTCGGAAACTGATCACCGAGGCGCTGCATGGCGCCATCACTGCCGATGCGCTGAGAGTGCCCTGGCTTCCTGTCGCTCGGAGCGGGGTGTACTCGTTCAAATGGCATGACTGGCTGGCTTCGATGGGTATGGAATACAGGCCGGTCGGCTTGCCTTACCGTCCCAGCTGGATCAGCCCGGAGCTTGTGCCTACCAAGCTCCAGCATCACCTGATTCCCCTGCTCAGGCCGTTTTCCAAGGCCATGCTTGAAAAACGCCTGGCCGCGCTCGCCAAGTCGGATCAGTGGCGGCTCAGCGACGACAAGGTGCTCAAGCAGCGGCTGGCGGAAATGAAGGGGGCAATGCGTGATTTCGGGTAGGCGGCCTGGCCGGACATGTGCGTAATTACGGGACGGTCCAGATAACATGGCATTGGCGCAGGTTATATGTCGTCTTGCGCCAGCCGGCTGAAGAAGCCAATCGAGGAAATTGCAAGTGAACAACATTATGCTCGTGCTGCCGGTTCCCATCCGTTTCCGCCAGGGGGTGAACCATATTGAGTCTCAGGCAGCCAATGGCCTGAAATGCTGGTCTGATAATTTTGACCGGCTGGTCGTGGCCTGTCCGGTGCTGCCGGAATCGGAGGTGCCCAAGCGATCTTCCTGGGAATGGGTTCCCGAGCCCGATCTGGGCAACGGTGACAGAATTCGACTGGTCGGCTTGCCTTGGGCGCATTCTGTCAGATCATTCTTGGCCGGCTATCGTCCGGTTCGGCACCTGCTTCGGCATGAAATCGCCAACGCCAGGTATCTGCAGTTCGCGATTGGCGGGCTGATCGGAGACTGGGCGAGCGTGGCCGCCCGGGAAGCATACCGCATGGGGCGACCCTATGCGGTTTGGACAGACCGCGTTGAGTCCGAGGTCGTACGGATCACCGCGGACGTGCGTTCGCCAGGGAAAAAACAGCTTGCGCTGCTGCATGCGCGTCTGATGAAAGGCTACGAGCGCTACATCATCCGCCGCGCACGGCTTGGCCTGTTTCATGGTGCGGAAACTTTCGAGGCCTATGCCGGCTTGACCGAGTACGCCTTTCTGACCCATGACGTGCACACCAAGGGCGGCGACTTGATTTCACGGTCCGACCTCGATCGCAAGATGGGGGATGTCCTGAATGCCGGTCGTCCCCTGCGGATCGGCTATGCCGGGCGGGCATCCGCCATGAAAGCGCCGCTCGACTGGTTGGCCGTCCTGGCCAGGCTCAAGGAGTTGGGGGTGGCTTTCGAGGCCACTTGGCTGGGCGATGGAGAAATGCTGCCCGAGATGCGGGCATATATGGAGCGGCAGGGCCTGTCGGGGCACGTCCGGCTGCCGGGTTTCGTCTCCGACCGGAAAGAAGTTCTGGCCTTCCTACGCGACTGTGATCTGCTGCTGTTCACCCACATCACGCCGGAATCACCCAGGATCATCCTGGAGGCCCTGATCTGCGCCACCCCCGTGGTGGGGTATGCGAACGGCTATGTCGCCGACGTGGTGGCGCCGGAAGGCAGGCAACTGCTTGTTCCCCTGGGCGATACCGCTCGGCTCGCAGACGTCGTGGCCGGTTTGGGCCGAAACCGGCAACTGCTGGCGGATGGCGTCGCTTCGGCCGCCGTGGCCGGGCAGCATTTCAGTGATGAGGCCGTGTTCCGTCACCGTTCGGAGCTGATCAAGCAGTATCTGTAACAAATTCCCTGTATATAAGCAGGTTCTGAAAAACACAGCCTGCCGTGCCCGGGCATCAGGCCCTGGCGGAGGGTTTTTGGAGAGCTTCGTGATGGCGAGGTCCGTGGAATATCGACTGCAGCGGTATGGCAAATGCCTCTCCCTGGGAGCCATGCCATCGCTCGTCTACATTGTGCAGGGGTTGCGCAAGAAATTCGCCAAGCCAAGGCAATCCTATGCCCTGTACAGCAAGGATGCGCTGTACCCTGTCCTCTGCCGGCCGAACACCAGCGATCTCGATGTTTTCGACCAGATATTCGTCGGCCGGGAATACCGCTGCCTCGACGATGCAGCCGATGTCGGCCTGATCATCGACTGCGGCGCCAACGTCGGCTATTCCTCTGCCTATTTCCTGAGTCGGTTCGGCCAAGCCCGGATCATCGCCATCGAGCCGGATCTGCAGAACTACGCGCTGCTGCAGCAGAACCTGGCTCCTTACGGCAACCGGGTCGACGCGATCTGTTCCGCCGTCTGGTCGCGCCCGGCCGGCCTTGTGCGCTCGGAAGAAACGGCCGGCAGCGGAAAGGAATGGGGGCGCACGGTTCGGGAGGCGCGGCCTGGTGAGACGCCCATGATGAAGGCCACCGATATCGGCACCCTGCTGGCCGGTTCGGGGTATGACCACATCTCCATACTCAAGGTCGACATCGAGGGGGCCGAGGCCGCTGTCTTCGCCGAGCATTTCGAGCCCTGGATCGACAAAGTGGACAATCTGGTCATCGAACTGCACAGCGACGAGTGCCGCTCGACCTTCATGGCGGCCATCGCCGGCAGGGGATTTAGCCTATCCGAATGCGACGAACTGACCGTCTGCAAAAGGCTGCCCTGAAGAGCGGCGATCGGTGGCAGGCGGGTATTGAGAATGCGATAGCATCGATGAGCGGGACCTGGATTGTCATTGTCAATTTTCGGACGGCCGATCTGGTCGTCGATTGCCTGCGTTCGCTTGCGCCGCAGGTCGATGACCTGGGCGGCGGCCGCGTGGTGGTGGTGGACAATGCCTCTGGCGACAGGTCAGTTGAAACAATATCCGATGCGATCGAGCAGCAACGATGGTCTGTCTGGGCCGGAATCGTCCCGCTCGATCACAACGGCGGCTTCGCTTTCGGCAACAACGCCGGCATCCGTCTAGCCATGTCCGAGCCAAATCCGCCGGATTACGTGATGTTGCTCAACCCCGATACTGTAACCCGGCCGGAGGCGATCCGGGCGCTGGTCAGGTTCATGGATGCCCACCCGGAGGCCGGCATCGCCGGCAGCCTGCTGGAGACGGCCGAAGGGGGGGTAGATTGCTCCGCCCACCGAGTCCATTCGCCTTTGAGCGAGTTGGACGGAGGCGCACGCCTCGGCGTGCTGAGCCGTTTGCTGCGACAACATGTCGTGTCGCCTCCCATTCCCGCGCAAGCGCACCGCTGTGACTGGGTGTCGGGCGCGAGCATGATCGTGCGCCGTTCGGTGATCGAAAAAATCGGCCTGATGGACGACGGCTATTTTCTCTACTACGAGGAGGTCGATTATTGCTTGCGCGCCAAGCAGGCCGGCTGGGAGGTGTGGTACGCGCCCCAGTCCCGCGTGTTGCATCTGGAGGGTGCCGCCACCGGCATCAAGGCGGCAGCCAGGAGACGGGCTGCGTACTGGTATGACTCCCGTCGGCGTTTCTTCATCAAACACTATGGAATTGCAGGTTTGCTGCTGGCCGATTTGCTGTGGGCGCTGGGTCGTGTTTCGCTATTGCTGCGAAGCGGCCTTGGCTTGGGGGGCAAAGGCATCGAGCGGGATCCCATACGCTACATGCCGGATTTGATCGGTGGCGACCTGCGGGCGATCTTCACTGGCCGAGCCGGAGCGATCAAACGGGAGCCGGGCTTGTGACGAAGATCGGTGTGGTCGTCATCGGCCGCAACGAGGGGGAGCGGCTCAGGCGCTGCCTCGAGTCTGTGCGCGGATCGGCGGCGATCATGGTCTACGTGGATTCGGGCTCGACCGATGGCTCGGTCGATCTAGCCCGCAGCCTGGGGGCGGAAGTCGTCGAGCTCGATATGCGCATGCCGTTCACTGCCGCCCGGGCGCGCAACACAGGGTTCCAGCGCTTGATCGAATTGATGCCGGAGCTTGCCTATGCGCAGCTCGTCGATGGCGACTGCGAACTGCACCCCGAGTGGATCGGCCAGGCCCTGGCCTACCTGGATGCCCATCCGGGGGTGGCAATGCTGTGCGGACGTCTGCGCGAGCGCTTTCCTGAACACAGTGTTTACAACCGGCTCTGCGACATGGAGTGGGATACTCCGATAGGCGAAACGAAGGCATGTGGCGGCATCGCTATGGTTCGTGCGGATGCATTCGGCCAGGCGCGGGGATTTCGGTCCGATCTTATTGCCGGGGAGGAACCTGAACTCGGCATCCGCCTGCGGGCGAACGGTTGGCGCATCTGGCGCATCGATGCGGAAATGGCTTGGCACGATGCGGCCATGTTCCGATTCGGTCAGTGGTGGAAGCGTAGTGTGCGCGCTGGCTATGCCTTCGCCGAGGGGGCCCATTTGCACGGACGCGCGCCGGAAAGACACTGGGTGCGAGAATCGATCAGCGCCTGGATTTGGGGGCTGGCGATTCCGCTCGTTGCCACGCTCACCGTCATCTGGGCTGGATGGTCCGGAATGGCGGTGCTGGCCATATATCCATTGCAGATACTCCGTTTGAGTCTACGCAGCCGGGGCGCCGGGGGCGCGGCTGGATGGCGTGCGGTATTTTTAATATTGGGGAAGTTCCCTGAGCTGATCGGGCAACTGAAGTTCATGTGGCGGCTAGTAAGCGGTGGCCGCCTGCAGATCATCGAATACAAATAGCCTTCGAGGCAGATATGGAACTATCTGATTACTTCCAACGAATCTATATCATCAATCTGCCTGCACGGGCCGATCGGCGCCGGGAAATGCAAGCGCAACTCGAGAGCATCGGTCTGGGGGGGTGTTCAGTGGTCGAATTCTTCCCTGCAATCCGCCCAGACAGTGCTGGGGATTTTCCAAGCATTGGAGCCTGTGGCTGTTTTTCCAGTCATTTGGCAGTGTTGCGCAATGCTGCGCACTCGGGCTTCGAGCGCATCCTGATCCTTGAGGACGACGTGGATTTTGCTCGGGATTTCCCCTTGCGCATTGGTTCGATCATTAGCCAACTGCGCGAACAGCCTTGGGGATTTTTTTATGGCGGCTACCGAATGTGGGCACCGGCTGAAGACGAGGGGAGGGGCATCGTTGTCATCCCGTCGGACGATGCCGTATTGACATCGCATTTCGTCGGTTTTCAGGCCCCTGTGGTCGGGCGCTTGGCTACCTATCTCGAGCAGATGCTCGCTAGGCCCGCGGGCGACCCGCTGGGTGGCCCGATGCATGTCGACGGCGCCTATTCGTGGTTCCGGCGCGAGTGCCCGGATGTGCTCACTTTGGCCGCCGTGCCTGAACTCGGCCAGCAGCGTAGTTCCCGGACGGATATCCACGACCTCCATTGGTATGACCGCATGCCATTAATCCGTGATGTAGTGGCAGCACTGCGGCGTATCAAAAACAAGGCTTGAAATGACCGTCCAGGAATTCGATTCTCAGCAAGTGTTGGACTCAACGCCGGATTGGGCGCGCGAACGGAAGGTATCCTATGCTTGGTAGCCTTCGCTTTCGTTACCGGAATGCGTTCAGCCCAATCGGCGACGCACCAATTCTGCTGCGTCATGGCTCATCCGCCAGCAGGAGGCGGCTGGAAGTGGGTGCAGCAGTTACGCCAGCAAGTGAACAGCATGATTAAGCAACGTATGCGCATTGCCTATTTCATCAACCAGTATCCCAAGGTCAGCCACAGTTTCATCCGTCGCGAGATTCTCGCCCTCGAGCGCCAAGGCGTCGAGGTTCAGCGCATCGCCTTGCGCGGCTGGGATGCCGAAGTGGTGGACGAGGAAGACAAGGCCGAGCAGGCCCGCACGCGCTATATTCTCAGGCAAGGCGGCTGGGCGCTTGCCGCCAGCGCATTCCGAGCCTTGCTTTTCTCCCCGGGCCGTTTTTTCGCCGCCTTGAGTCTGGCCCTGCGGATGGGCCGACGAGCGGATCGGCCCCTGCCTTTTCATCTTGTCTACCTGGCCGAAGCGTGCCGGATGCTGTTTTGGCTGCGCGAATGCGGGGCCAGCCACCTGCATGCCCATTTCGGCACCAATTCGGCGGAAGTGGCTATGCTGACCCACGCACTGGGCGGCCCGCCATACAGCTTCACTGTCCATGGCCCCGAAGAGTTCGACAAACCGCAGTTCATCGGCCTGAATGAAAAGATTCGCCGTGCAGCCTTCGTCGTGGCCATCAGTTCCTATGGCCGCAGCCAGCTATACCGCTGGGTCGGCCACGAGCATTGGCAGAAGATACAGGTGGCACATTGCGGGCTGGAGCGCGCCTTTCACGAGGTGGTTCCGGTTCCCGCCCCCGACGCGCCTAGATTGGTCTGTGTCGGCCGGCTGTGCGAGCAGAAGGGGCAGCTGCTGCTGGTCGAGGCCGCGAGCCGCTTGGCAGAGAAGGGTATCGATTTCGAGTTGGTGCTGGCCGGCGACGGCGAAATGCGCGGAGAGGTGGAGGCTTTGATTGCCCGACATCGCATCGAGGATCATGTGCGCATTACCGGCTGGATCAGCGCCGGGCGGGTACGCGAGGAGATTCTGGCCGCACGTGGGCTGGTGCTGCCAAGCTTCGCCGAAGGCCTGCCGGTGGTGATCATGGAGGCCATGGCCCTGCGCCGGCCGGTGCTGTCGACTTATGTGGCGGGAATCCCGGAGCTGGTGCGCGACGGTGAAGAGGGGCTGTTGTTTCCGGCGGGTTCGGTCCATGAGTTGGCCAGGGCGCTGGAGTCGTTCCTGAACAAGCCGGCGGTGGAACTGGAACGCATGGGCGAGGCCGGCTATCGCAGGGTGATCGAGCGGCACGATATCGATACCGAGGCGGCGAAGCTGGCAGAACTTTTCGGAAAGAGCGGTCCATGAACGTTTTCGAGATACTGACCGGGGCGCTGGCAGTGGTTGTATTGATCCCCGCGGCGGTGGTTTTCACCCAGGTGATGCTGGCTCGGCAGATACCCCAAGCTGCGTTCGCGCCATCCCGCTTGCCTCGTCCTTCGGTGGCAGTACTGATCCCGGCCCACAACGAAGCGGAAGGTATTACGGCCACGCTGCGTTCGATCCTGCCGCAATTGGGGCTGTGTGATCGCCTGCTGGTCGTGGCGGACAACTGCTCGGATGCAACCGCAGGTATCGCCAGCGATGCCGGCGCGGAGGTGGTCAAGCGTACCGACCCCGCTCGCCGGGGCAAGGGCTACGCGCTCGATTTCGGTATCCGTCATCTGGCTGCCGCCCCCCCGGAGCTAGTGATCATCGTCGACGCGGATTGCATGGTTGAGGCTGGCACAATCGATTGGTTGGCGCGTACTTGTGGCGAGTCCGAACTGCCGGTGCAGGCTGTATATCTGATGCATGCCTTAGCTACGGCGTCGCTGAAAATGCGTATTGCCGAGTTCGCCTGGGTGCTGAAGAACTGGGTGAGGCCGCTGGGCAGTCGTCGGCTCGGCCTGCCATGCCAGTTGATGGGCACAGGCATGGCCTTCCCGTGGAGGCTGATCAGCGATGCGCGCCTGGCCCATGCCGAACTGGTGGAGGACATGAAGCTGGGCATCGATTTGGCGCTGGCAGGCTATCCGCCCTTGTTCTGCCTGCAGGCTCGGGTGAGTAGTCGATTTCCCGATGCCGCTCATGCCGCTGCCACCCAGCGTACCCGTTGGGAACATGGCCACCTCGGCATGATTGCGCGCGAGTTTCCCCGCCTGTTCGGTCAGGCGATTGCGCGCACCGATATGCGCTTGCTGGGTTTGGCATTGGACCTGGCGGTGCCACCCCTGGCCCTGTTGGTGGTCATGATGGTTTCGGTGCTTGCTCTGGCGCTGGTTGTGTTTTGGATAGGCTTGTCCGTACTGCCGCTGTTTTTGGCCGTTGCCGCATTCACGCTGCTCACCAGCGCAGTATTGACCGCCTGGTGGAGGCGGGGACGTGGGATATTGCCTCTCGCCGCCTTGCTCTCGGTGCCGTTCTACGTCTTGGCGAAGATACCCATGTACCTGAAATTCTGGACCCGCAGGCAGAAGGAATGGGTACGGACGGAGCGCAAGTGAGCCATGGACGACTTTGATCGCGACGTCTACAGCCTATTCGGCCTGCCCTTCGACGCGGTGAGCATGGCGCAGGCGGTGCAGCGAGTGCGCGCCGCCGCCGAACGGCGCCAACCCTGTTTCCTTTCCACGCCCAACCTGAATTTCCTGATTGCCTGCCAGTCCGACGCCGCTTTTCGCGATTCAGTGATCCACAGCGACCTGAGCGTTGCCGACGGTATGCCCCTGGTCTGGCTGGCGCGACTGCTGGGCACACCGATCCGTGAGCGGGTGACAGGTTCGGGCCTCTTCGAATCGCTTCTTGACGGCTCGGCTGACGGCGGCGAACCGATGTCGGTGTATTTCTTCGGCGGTCAGCAGGGCGTGTCCGGGCAGGCTTGTCAGGCGATCAATGCCGAGTCGCGGGGCCTGCGCTGCGTAGGTTTCGATTGCCCGGGCTTCGGTTCGGTCGAGGAGATGAGCGGCGATGAAGCGATTGGCCGGATCAATGCCAGCGGCGCAGATTTCCTGGTGGTGTCGCTGGGGGCGAAAAAAGGCCAGGCCTGGATAGAGCGCAATCGGGGGCGGATTTCGGTGCCGGTGATCAGCCACCTGGGGGCAGTGGTCAACTTCGCCGCCGGCACGGTCAGCCGTGCTCCGGTCTGGATGCAGCGCATCGGCCTGGAATGGCTATGGCGGATCAAGGAAGAGCCGGCGCTCTGGCGGCGGTACTGGCAGGACGGGCGGGCCCTGCTTGCCATCGTTTTCAGCCGGCTGCTGCCGCATCTGTTCTGGTTGCGGCTGGTTTCTGCCGGTCAAACCGGCGTGGGCGCTGTTCGCCTCGAATTGAACGACGATCACTGCGGGGTCATGATCGCCGGGACGATCACCGACCCCGTGTCGGTCGAGCTCAGGCAGGCCTTGCGCGATGCCGCAGCGCAGCGGAAGGCCGTGCTGGTGGACTGTTCGGCTGCTGCCCGTTTCAGCCCGGGCCTGCTCGGTTTGCTGCTGATGCTGCGCAAGCGTCAGCAGGCATGCGGCAAGCCGCTGCGCTTTGTCGGGGTATCGTCGCGCTTGCGCCGCTTCTTTCGCTGGAGCGGTGTCGAATATTTGCTGGATTGAGCGTTGACCGAGAACGGCGGGCGGCAATCTGGCTGTAATCATCGCCGCCTAGAATCGTTCGACTCCGCCGGTCTATCCGACTTTCTCTGTCAGGTGCTCACGTGGATATTCTGCCTAACATGCCGGCTGCGATCCGGCGTCGCCTGATCCTTGTCCTGGCCTTGCCGTTGCTGGTCCTGCTCGGCTGCTCGTCGCCCACGGAAAAGGCCGATGCGTTCTACCGCAAGGGCATGGCTTTGTTCGAGAAGGGCGGCAAGGAGGACCTGGTCCAGGCCGACCTGGAATTTCGCAACGCCATCATGATCAAGCGGAAGTTTCCCGAGGCGATCTATGGCCTGGCGCTGGTCGCCGAGCGGCAGGGCAAGTTCCCGGAAATGTTCAGCTACCTGAACCAGACGCTGGATCTGGACCCCAATCATCTCCAGGCCCAGGTCAAGATGGCGAAGATGCTGCTCGGTGCCGGCCAGTTGGACCGGGCGCGCGAGATCAGCGAACGCACGTCGAATCTGCACCCGGAGGACCCTTCGGTACAAGTCCTGCAGGCGGACATCAAGCAGGCCGGGGGCGACAGCGCAGCCGCGCTCAGGCTGGTGCAGGCCGTGCTGTCGAAGAATCCGGACCACCTCGACGCACTGGAATTCATGGCCACAGAGCGGATTGCGGCTGGCCAGCCGGAGGCAGCCGTTGAGCACGCCGAGCGGGGCTTGCGGGTGGACGCCGGAAATATCCGCCTGCAACTCGTCAAGGTGCAGGCGCTGGACAAGTTGGGCAAGCTGGATGACGCGGAGGCGGTGTTAAGGGGTCTGATCCGCCAGCATCCGGATAACCGGACCTTTCAGAACAGCCTGATCCAGTTTTTCCTGGCCCATGACCGGCGCGATGCCGCCGAGGCCGAACTGCGCGCGGTCGCCGCCCGCAGCCCGGCCGATGTCCAGGCGCGCCTGGAGGTGGTGCGTTTCGTACAGGCTACGAAGGGCACGAAGGCGGCGATTGCCGATCTGGAAGCGTCCATCCGCAAGGAGCCGAACAATTACGAACTGAAATTTGCACTGGCCGGCTTGCACCAAGGCCAGAACGACCGCGCCGCGGCCGAGGCGGTCATTCGTTCCGTGATCGCTGCGGCCGGCGACAACAGGGACGGCCTGAAGGCGAAAGGCATTCTGGCCGGCTATCTGCTGGCGGCCGGAGACAAGGATCGGTCGATGGCGCTGGTCAGAGAGATATTGACCAAAGATGCGCGCAACGAGCAGGCACTGGTGCTCAAGGCGAACGTCGCCCTGGACGAGGGCAAAGTCGATGGCGCCATCGCCGATCTACGTGCCGTGCTGCAAGATGTGCCGGATTCGTCCAGGGCGCTGCTGCTGCTGGCCCGGGCCCATGAGCTGCAGGGGGCCTTCGAACTGGCCGAAGATCACTATGTCAGGGCCTTCCAGGCGAGTCGGGGAGATGTGAACTACGGCATGGCCCACGCCGAATTCCTGATGCGTCGTGGCCAATCCGCGCGTGCCGAGGGTATGCTGAACGACCTGCTCAAGACCCGGCCTGGATCCGTGCCTCTGCTCAAACTGCTGGCACAGGCCAAGGCCAACCGGGGTGACTGGGAGGGAGCACGGAAAATCACCGAACAGATTCCGCGCGGGGCGGCGTGAGTTCGGTCGGCAATCGCGTTTCGGGGACTTGATCGCATGAGAGTACTGGTGGTGGGCGGAGCGGGTTATATCGGTTCCCACATGGTGTGGCTGCTCGGGCAAAGAGGGATGGAGGTGGTCACCCTCGACAACCTGTCTGCCGGCCACCACGATGCGGTCATTGCCGGCGAATTCGTCCTCGGCGACATTGCCGATCGCCCACTGCTCGACAGGCTGTTTGGCCAGCGCCGTTTCGATGCGGTGATGCATTTCGCCTCCTTCATCCAGGTGGGCGAGTCGATGCGCGATCCGGGTCCTTACTACCGGAACAATGTGAGCAACACCCTGGTCCTGCTGGAGGCCATGCGCGAGCATGGCGTCAACCGGTTCATCTTCTCGTCGACGGCGGCGATCTTCGGCGAGCCGCAATATGTGCCCATCGACGAGCGGCATCCAAAGCAGCCGATCAATCCTTACGGTCGCACCAAGCACATGATCGAGCAGGCACTGGCCGACTACGATACGGCCTACGGCCTGAAATCGGTCTGCCTGCGCTATTTCAACGCGGCCGGCGCACATCCGGAGGGCCTGCTGGGCGAGCGCCACGAGCCCGAGACCCACCTGATTCCGCTGGTGCTGCAGGCCGCTTCGGGCCGGCGCCCGCATATCTCGGTGTACGGACGCGATTACGACACGCCGGACGGTACCTGCATCCGAGACTACATCCATGTTCTCGATCTGGCCGAGGCCCACTGGCGGGCCCTGGGGCAGTTGATGGACGGCGCCGGCAGCGCGGCCTATAACCTGGGCAACGGCAACGGTTTTTCGGTGCAGGAAGTCATCGATACCGCCCGCAGAGTGACAGGGCGGGATATCCCGGTTCAGGACAGCCTTCGCCGCGACGGCGACCCGGCCCGACTGGTGGCGGATGCCGGCCTGGCCGTGCAGGCACTCGGCTGGCGGCCGGTTTACCCCGAACTGGACACGATCATCGCTCACGCCTGGGGGTGGGAGCGTAAACTGGTCCCGGTCAGCTGACCCGAAACCCTCCCCGGAAGTCGCATGCCCATGACCCTCTATCCCGTCATTCTTTCCGGCGGCTCCGGTACGCGCCTGTGGCCTTTGTCCCGTGCGGCGCTGCCCAAGCAGTTGCTGCCCCTGGTTTCGCAACATTCCATGCTGCAGGAGACGGTGCTGCGCTTGGCCGGACTGCCGGGCGTCAGCCAGCCGCTGGTGGTCTGCAACCACGAGCATCGCTTCCTGATCGCCGAGCAGTTGCGGGAAATCGGTATCGAGCCCAAGGGCATATTCCTAGAGCCGACGGGGCGCAACACCGCGCCGGCGGCGGCGGTGGCAGCCTTGGTGCTCGTGCGCGAGGACCCGGAAGCGGTGCTGTTTCTGCTGCCGGCCGACCACCTGATCCGCGATGTCGCCGCTTTCCACAAGGCCGTGAAGGAAGGTATGCAGGCGGCGGAGAGGGGGCATCTGGTCACTTTCGGCATCGTGCCCGACTCTCCGCATACGGGTTACGGTTACATCCGGCTGGGCGAGTCGCTGGCCGGCATCGCCGCGCACAAGGCTGCCCGTTTCGTCGAGAAGCCGGATCGGGAAACCGCCGAGCGCTTTATGGATAGCGGTGAGTATCTTTGGAACAGCGGCATGTTCCTCTTTTCCGCCCGCCAGTACCTGGATGAACTCGCCGCCAGCCGGCCGGAGATGTTGGCCGCCTGCGAGCGGGCGCTGCAAGGCGGCAACAAGGACCTGGATTTCTACCGCCTGGACAAGGCAGCCTTCGAGGCCTGCCCGGCGGACTCGATCGACTATGCGGTGATGGAACGGACGGCGCAGGGCGCGGTCGTGCCGGCCGCCATCGGTTGGGACGATATCGGCGCCTGGGCCTCGCTCTGGGCGGTGGCCGACAAGGATGCCGCCGGCAATGTGGTCCGTGGCGACGTCTGGCTGGATGCGGCGGCGAATAGCTATGTGCGGGCCGAGTCGCGCATGGTCGCCGCGCTCGGCGTGCGCGACCTGATCATCGTCGAAACCGCGGATGCCGTGCTGGTGGCGGACAAGGCCCATGCCCAGGACGTGAAGAAGGTGGTGGAGTACTTGAAAAACAACGGTCGCAGCGAGCACGAGTTCCACACCCGCGTCTTCCGTCCCTGGGGTTGGTACGAGGGGGTCGACGAGGGCGAGCGCTTCCAGGTCAAGCGCATCGCGGTGAAGCCCGGTGCAGCCTTGTCCTTGCAGATGCACCATCACCGCGCCGAGCACTGGATCGTGGTCAAGGGCACGGCCAAGGTGACGCGGGACGAGGAAACTTTTTTGGTCTCGGAAAACGAATCGACTTTCATCCCGCTCGGCACCCGCCACCGCCTGGAAAACCCGGGCAAGGTGGTGCTGGAAATGATCGAGGTGCAGTCAGGCAGTTACCTGGGCGAAGACGATATTGTTCGTTTCGAGGACGTTTACCGGCGGGAGTGATGGCCCCGCCGGCTCAATTCTTCCAGTCAGGAACCCTGCTGGAGCAGTTCCTCGATCTGTGCCGCGGAAATGGCGCCATCGACGCGCTTGCCGTTCGGGAAGACCAGCGCAGGTGTGCCTTCCACCCCGATCTTCTCCGCTAAAGCAAGGATGTCGTTGACCGGCGTATCGCACTTGCCCGACGCGGCCGGTTTCTTCCCTTCCAGCATGTAGTCTCGCCAACTTTTGGCCCGATCTGCCGAACACCAGATTTCATTCGAGCGGGCAGGGGCCTCCGGGTGGAGGCTGGCGATGGGATTGAGGAAGACATAGACCGTGATGTTGTCGAGCAGGGCGAGTTCCTTTTCCAGACGCTTGCAGAATGGGCAGTCGGGATCGGAGAACACGGCCACCTTGCGTGCGCCGTTGCCTTTGACGATGGGGATGGCCTTGTCGAAAGGCAAGCTGTCGAACTTGACCATGCGCAAGTCGTCCAGGCGTTTCTGCGTCAGGTTGGTCTTCGACCGGGTGTCGAGGATGGGCCCCATCAGCAGGTAATCGCCGGTCTGGTCGACGTAGACCAGTTTGCCGCCGGCCAGCACCTCGTAGATGCCCGCAACCGGGCTAGGCTGGATCGAAGTGATCTTGATTGCGGGATAGCGCTCGCCGAGGGTCTGGCGGATCTGGGCCTCATCGGCCAGGGCATGAACCGGGACGAGGCAGAGGATAAACGGCAACAGGCGCTTCATGGGTATCATCCTGAAAATTGGAGGGGGTATCGACCTGCCCATCCAGGCGAGATCGAACTCGCCATACCTTACAGGACTAAAATCAAACTTTTATTAATAAGGTGGGCTGGCCTGACGGCGGGAAGGCCGGCAACACAAGACTTTCAACTGAAACAGGGGCGGCACCCGGTCGGCACCGGAGACATGTCGGGCCGGGGATGTTAAGCTCGCGACTTGATTATTTGCATATAGACTTCCCGCGCTTGACGCCTGATAGCGCAGAAATAACTGAACATGATCCGAAATCACCCAGGACGGCAACTCGATTGGCTTACCAATCGGTCGCTCGCATCCGGAATGCGGACGATCTTCGGACTATCCATGGAGATATTGCTGGAAAACCTTGTGAACACTCGGTTTTCTGGTATATGTGGTGCCCAGGAGAGGACTCGAACCTCCACACCATTGCTGGCGCTAGGACCTGAACCTAGTGCGTCTACCAATTCCGCCACCTGGGCAACGAGGCGCGAATTCTAAAATTGGACTACATACTTGTCAATGAAAAAAACCGGAAATAAAGCCCGCGGCGGCGGTAGCAAAGCCCTGCGCTGGCAGGACCCCTTCCTCAAGCGGGAGCAGGAGAAATACGGCCAGCCCCTGCCTAGCCGCGAGTACATCCTGCAACTGGTGCAAGAGGCCGGCGAGCCGGTACCGATGGAGGACCTGGCCTTCAAGCTGGGTCTGGAGCCCGAAGAGTACGACCCCTTCCGCAATCGCCTGGGTGCCATGCAACGCGATGCCCAGCTGGTGATCAACCGCCGGGGCCTGATCTGCCTGCCGGACAAGATCGAACTCAAGGCCGGCCGGGTCGAGGGCCACCCCGACGGCTACGGCTTCTTCGTGCCGGACGACCGCTCCGGCGACATGTTCCTGTCCGAGCGCGAGATGCATCAGGTGCTGCACGGCGACCGGGTGATGGTGCGCGAATCGGGCACCGACCGGCGCGGCCGCAAGGAAGGCAAGATCGTCGAAATTCTGCAGCGGGCGAACATCCATGTGGTCGGCCGCTTCTATCGCGAGCACGGCCATCAGTGGGTGATTGCGGAGAATCCGCGGATCAACCAGGACATCGTGGTCTTCGCCGGCGAGGAGCTACAGGCCAAGCAGGGCCAGGTGGTGACGGTCGAGGTGGTCGAGCAACCGTCCAAGCACACGCCGCCCATGGGCCGCATCACGGAGATTCTGGGCAATTATGCCGACCCCGGCATGGAGATCGAGATCGCCCTGCGCAAGCACGAACTGCCCTTCGAGTTTTCCAAGGCGGCGCTGAGCCTGGCCCGCAAGCTGCCCCAGGGCGTGGTGCAGACCGATCTGCATGAACGCGAGGATGTCCGTCATCTGCCCTTGGTCACCATCGACGGCGAGGATGCCCGCGACTTCGACGATGCGGTCTATTGCGAATCGCTCGGCCGCAGCGGCTACAAGCTCTATGTCGCCATCGCCGACGTCTCCCATTACGTGCGGCCGGGCGATGCCCTCGATCGCGAGGCCTACGAGCGCGGCACCTCGGTCTATTTCCCGCGCCGGGTGATTCCCATGCTGCCGGAGGAAATCTCCAACGGCCTCTGCTCCATCAACCCCGAGGTCGATCGCCTGTGCATGATGTGCGAGATGGAGATCAGCAGTGCCGGTGACATCGAGCAATACCGCTTCTATCCGGCGGTGATGCACTCCAAGGCCCGGCTCACCTACAACCTGGTCTGGAGCTGGCTGTCGGGTGAAGCCAAGCCGGGCAAGGAGCAAGCCTGGCTGCTGGCGCACCTGCAAGACCTCTACAAGCTGTTCAAGACGCTGCTCAAGGCGCGCTGGGTGCGCGGCGCCATCGACTTCGAGACGGTCGAGACCAAGATGGTGTTCGACGACCAGGGCAAGATCGAGAATATCGTGCCGACCTCTCGCAACGACGCCCATCGGGTGATCGAGGAGTGCATGCTGGCGGCCAACGTCTGCGCCTCCGACTTCCTGCAGGCGCGCAAGCACCCGGCGCTCTATCGCGTCCACGAGGGACCGACGCCGGAGAAACTCAAGGCCCTGCACGAGTTCATGGGCGAGTTCGGCTTTTATCTCGGCGGTGGCGACGAGCCGCATGCCAAGGACTACGCCGAGCTGCTCAACCGCATCAAGGGCCGGCCCGACGAACAGCTGTTGCAGACCGTGATGCTGCGTTCCCTGAAACAGGCGATGTACAGCCCGGACAACGTCGGCCATTTCGGTCTGGCCTACGAGTCCTACACCCATTTCACTTCGCCCATCCGCCGCTATCCCGACCTCCTGGTGCATCGTGCGATCAAGGCCTGCCTCAGGCAGGAACACTATCAGCCGGGCAACTGGGAGGCGATCGGCCTGCACTGCTCGACCACCGAGCGCCGGGCCGACGAGGCCAGCCGCGATGTGGTGAACTGGCTCAAGTGCTACTACATGCAGGACCGCATCGGCGAGGAGTACGATGGCGTCATCTCCGGCGTCACCGGTTTCGGCATCTTCGTGGCCTTGAACGACATCTTCGTCGAGGGCCTGGTTCACGTCTCCGACCTGGGCCAGGACTATTTCCATTTCGACCAGGCGCGCCACCAGATGCTGGGCGAGCGCACCAGCAAGCGTTATCGCTTGGGCGATACGGTACGGATCCGCGTGGTGCGGGTCGACCTGGACTCGGCCAAGATCGACTTCACCCTGGCCGAGGAGCCGGGTCAGGCCAAGGCGAGCCAGGCCGGTGCCAGGCAGGCCAGCGCCGGCAAGGCGCCTGCGGCCAAGGAAGAAAAGGCCAAAAAGCCGGCCAAGGCACCCGTCAGCAAGAAGGCCGCCGCCGGCAAGAAGCCAGGCAAGGCGACGAAATGAGCGGCCGTACCCATATCTACGGATTCCATTCGATCCTCGCTCGCTTGCGCCATCACCCGGAAGGCGTCCATGTCATCTATCTGGATCAGAACCGGCGCGACAAGCGGGCACGCGACCTGATCAAGGCGGCCGAGGAGCGCAAGGTCAAGCTGGTCCAAGTCGAAGGCAGTCGGGTGGACGAGATGGCCAAGGGTGGCCGCTCGCAGGGCGTGGTTGCCCAGGTCGATCCGGTCAAGCTGGCTACCCATCTGGACGACGTCTTGGAGGAACTGACCGAGCCGGCCCTGCTGCTGGTGCTCGACGGCGTCACCGATCCGCACAACCTGGGCGCCTGCCTGCGCTCGGCCGATGCCTTCGGTGCCCATGCCGTGCTGGCGCCCAAGGACCGCGCCGCCGGCCTCAACGCCACTGCGGTCAAGGCGGCGAGCGGGGCGGCCGAGAGCGTGCCCTATATCACCGTGACCAACCTGGCGCGTACCCTGCGCGAGTTGAAGGAGCGCGACATCCAGGTAGTCGGCGCCGATGCCGAGGGCACGGCGGCCATGGGCGAGGTCGATTTCAAGGGCCCAGTCGCCCTGGTGCTGGGTGCCGAAGGCGAGGGGCTGCGTCGGCTCACCCGCGAAACCTGCGATGTCCTGGCCCGCATCCCCATGTTCGGCCAGGTCGAAAGCCTTAACGTCTCGGTCTCGGCCGGCGTCTGCCTGTACGAGGCGCGCCGCCAGCGGGGATAGGGCAGTGGACACACGAGAGGCCTGGTCCCTCATCGCTGATGCCGAGCTGCTGCACGGCCGCACCGATATCGAGTTGACCCTGGACCGTCTGGCCGGCCAGATCACCGCCGCCTTGGCCGACGAGTTCCCCTTGGTGCTCTGCATCATGGGCGGCGGCGTGGTCTTTGCCGGCGAATTGCTGCCGCGCCTCGGCTTTCCCTTGGAGTTCGACTATCTGCACGCCACCCGCTATCGCGGCGGCCTGCGCGGCGGCGAGATCGAGTGGGCTGTGCTGCCGCGCACCCCGGTCGCGGGCCGTGTGGTCCTGGTGCTCGACGACATCCTGGACGAGGGCCACACCCTGGCCGCGACCAAGGCCAAGCTCCTGGAGATGGGCGCGGCGCGGGTGGAGATCGCGGTCTTGACCGAAAAGACGCTGGACCACGACAAACCGGTGATGCCGGATTATGTCGGCTTGCGCCTGCCCAATCGTTTCGTGTTCGGCATGGGCATGGATGTCCACGGCATGTGGCGCAACCTGCCGGCGATTTATGCGATGAAAGAGTAGCGAGTACCGAGTACCGAGTACCGAGTACCGAGTACCGAGGGGGGAGGGAATGGGTACTGTCAAACGATTTGAGGATTTGATTGCCTGGCAGAAAGCGCGAGTGCTGACACGGGAAATATATGCCCTGGTCTCGGGTGATAGCCTTGGCCGCGACTATGGTTTGAAAGATCAGTTGCAGCGTGTGGCGGTATCGATCATGGCTAATATTGCGGAAGGCTTCGAGCGCGGAACTGATGCCGAATTCCATCGGTTTCTAACGATCGCCCGTGGTTCATGCGCAGAAGTGCGCTCGCATCTTTATGTAGCGCTCGATGTAGGGCATATTGAACAAGTTCGATTTACCGAATTAATGCTCCTAGCGGAAGAAACCGCGCGAGTGCTTGGTGGGCTGAAGACATCTGTCAGCCGGAGAAAAACCGGCAACTGAGTCTTCAACCTGACGATCAACTCAGTACCCTTACTCGGTACTCGTTACTTACAACTCGGTACTCATATGCTAGCCATCATCGGCGGCACGGGCCTGACCAAGCTGCCCAGCCTCAACATCACCCACCGTCAGGTGGTCCGCACCCCCTATGGTGAGCCTTCCGGCGCACTCACCTTCGGCGACCTCGACGGTCATAAAATCATCTTTCTGGCCCGCCATGGCTACGGCCACACCATCCCGCCGCATCTGGTGAATTACCGGGCCAATATCTGGGCCTTGCACTGCCAAGGGGTCACCCATGTCGCCTCGGTGGCGACGGTCGGCGGCATCCATCCCGACCTGGGCCCCGGCCGCCTGGTGGTGCCGGACCAGATCATCGATTACACCCATGGCCGGGAAACCACCTTCTCGGTGCCGGGCGAACAGCCGGTCACCCATATCGATTTCACTTGGCCCTACTGCCAGGACATGCGCGAGCGCTGCCTCTCCGTATTAAAGCGCCTGGGCGAGGACTTCATCGACGGCGGCACCTATGCCGCGGTCCAAGGGCCGCGTCTGGAGACCAAGGCCGAGATCGACCGCCTGGAGCGCGACGGCGCGCACATGGTCGGCATGACCGGCATGCCCGAGGCCGCCCTGGCCCGGGAGATCGGCCTCTGTTATGCCGCCATCGGCGTCTCGGCCAACCGGGCGGCCGGCCGGGGCGACAGCGCCGGCGGCATCTCGCCCGAGGTGATCGAGGCCAACCTGGCGGCGGTCATGGGCCGGGTGCGCAACGTGCTCAAGGGCCTGGCCTGCATGGACTACGGTGATGAGGTGCCACCAGTGGCAGGCGGTGCTTGCCAGGTTTGATAACTAGCTGTTTATAAATAGAAAAATATTTTCATTAAGGCGCTCAAGTTTTCTTAGGCAGCTCCGATAAATGAGCTGACAGTGTCTAAACCCGGCTGTATGGGAGGTGCTGTTTGCGGTTCATTTATTCAGAAGGGGAAGAATCCCCTGATCAACCTTAGAAAAGGAGCTTGTCATGGGCGTAGGTGATATTTCTTTGACCGCCTCGATGCGGTCTAACCTCGCAAGTTTGCAACAAACCTCAACCTTAATGGCGCGTACCCAGGAACGCCTGTCGACCTTCAAGAGGGTCAACAGCGCCCTGGACAACCCGGGTAGCTTCTTTACCGCCAAAGCCAACAACCAGCGTGCCGACCTGCTCAATGGTCTGAAGGACAACATCGGTCAGGCGGTACAGACCATCAAGGCTGCGGACAACGCCGTGAAGGGCATTACCTCCCTGATCGAAAACCTTCGGGCCCAGATCAGTAGCGCCCGGACGGCGCGCACCCAGACCGGTTCTGCCGCTCTGATGCGCGGTGTCGCTTCCGGTATGGCTAACCTGTACAAGCAGATCGACAACTTGCGGCGTGACTCCAGTTATAACGGTGTCTCCTTGCTGACCAGTGGCGTGGCGATGAAGATCAACTTCAACGAGCAGGCCACTACCAGCCTCAAGTTCTCCGGTTTTGCTGGTACGCTGAGCGGCCTCGGCCTTATTACCAGCGGTCAGGGTGTGACTACCGGTAACCTGACGGTAAGTGGTACGACTGCGGCGCAGATTGCTTCGGGCTTCTACAGTGCAGCTGGCTATAAGGTGTCCTACATCAATACCGCTGGTGGTATTAGCACGGCTGCGGTTACCTTCTCGTCGGCAAAATTCACGGGTACATTCGGCGACACGGCTTTGGAGCGTTTGGAGAGCTCCTTGAACATCGCCTTGAGCCGCTTGCAGAAGGAATCCGGCACGCTGTCTGCCAACCTGAGTATCTTGACTACTCGTGAGACCTTCATCACGGATCAGGTCAATACCCTGGTCGAGGGCGCCAACAAGCTGACCGCGGCTGATACCAACGAGGAAGGCGCGAACATGCTGCTCTTGCAGACCCGCCAGTCTCTGGGTGTCACCTCCTTGAGCTTGGCCTCTCAGGCAGCGCAGTCGGTCCTGAGGCTGTTCTAAACAACGCATAGGTAGTTTTGATGCGTGACGGGTGAAATCCAGCAATGGGTTTCACCCGATTTTGCCTAGGAGATGGCTATGGCTAACTCCCACGTGAATGTCGTAGATAGCAGTTACCAATCATATGTCGGCTCGGCTTCTGCCGGGCAGTTCAACCCGTCACGCCAGGAGCAGCCCGCGTCCGAAGCGGTTGCTGGGGGGCAGTCTGTTGCCTCCGCCCAAGTGACCATCAGCCAGGAGGCGCGCGATCGCCTGCAGCAGGAATCGGCTGCCGCCGATTTGCAAGGCGCGATCGGCCAGCGGCTGAACAAGATGAAAGACGCCCTGACCGCGATCGTGAAGCAATATCCACCCTATCGGGTCGAGGATCGCCGGCGCGTGGAATATTTGCAGCTGTTCAGCGGTCTGAGGAAAGAGATCGAGGCGCTGACGACCCCCTTGGGTCAAAGTGTCGAGCAGACGGCCAAGGCCGCAGCTCAAGTGCCAGCCCTTGATCCAGCAAAAGCCAGCGACCAGGAGGTCAGGTCGGCTGTGCAGTCGCTTGAACATGCGCTAAAGGCGGCTTAACTCGCCATCGTTTTTGTCCTAGACGGTGGCGGGCTAGGTTGCTGTCTGACTGTTTTTCACGCCAAATCGGAACCGGGTATCCGGGCAGACCCGGTATACCGGCAATAATTGCCGGCAAACCATCAGAAATTGCCTGTCTCTCCCTTCAAATGCTTTAGTGCCGGTCCGCCTTAGCTCGTGCGGCCTGTTTCTGGCCAGCTCCTGATTGCAACCTCACTGCGCACTCGGTCACGACTCGATTCACCCGCGAATTCATTGGCCATTCGACCGATATGGGCGATTCACCTTCGCTTGATGTCCTCCGACTAAGACTGCTCCATCGGGCCAGTCACAGGGGCAAAAAATCCATCTGGCACGCTGCTTGCTTTTACCCGGTCGCAATCATTGGGTCGTGCCCCGGAAGGGCGCGTTGAGCCAAGAACTGGTAAGGCTGGATCTTGTGAAAGGAGTCCAAGATGGGTATCGGTGATATTGCCTTGACCGCGGCGATGCGGTCGAATCTGGTGAGCTTGCAGCAGACGACGGAGTTGATGGGGCGCACCCAGCAGCGATTGTCGACGGGTAATCGGGTGAACACCGCCCTGGACAGCCCGGCCAACTACTTCATCGCGCGGGCGAACAACCAGCGTGCCGACTTGCTGAATGGCCTCAAGGACAACATCGGTCAGGCCATCCAGACGATCAAGGCAACGGATAACACCGTCAAGAGCATCACGACCCTGATCGAGAACCTGCGGGCGCAAATCGCGACGGCACGGACGGCACGGACCCAGGTCGGTTCGGCGGCGCTGATGCGCGGTATCGCCAGCGGCATGGCCAACATCTACAAGCAGATCGACAACCTGCGGCGCGATTCCACCTATAACGGTATCAGCCTGATGGCCAGTGGTGTCGCGATGAAGATCAACTTCAATGAAAACGCCACGACCTTCCTCAAGTTCAGCGGCTTTGCCGGCACCCTCAGCGGCCTGGGTTTGATCACCAGTGGTGCCGATCTGAATGGTGCTAACTTTGGTATTAGTGGAAGAACTGCAGGGCAGATCGCTAACACCCTCTACTACAGTGGCTTTGCCGTCGCTTATGTCAACAGCACGGGTGGTATCAGTGCGAGCGGTGCGGGTTCGTTGATCGCGTTCAGCAATCCCAGCATGACCGGGACCTATGGCGATCTTCGCTTCGAGCGAATGGAGAGTTCCCTGAACGTCGCTCTGGCCAGGTTGCAGAAGGAATCGACTACCTTGGCCGCCAACCTGAGCATCCTGACCACCCGCCAAGTCTATATCACGGATACGGTCAATACCTTGACCGAGGGTGCGACCAAGCTGACGGTGGCCGATACCAACGAAGAGGGTGCGAATATGCTCTTGCTGCAGACGCGGCAGTCCCTGGGCGTCACCTCCTTGAGTCTGGCCTCTCAGTCGGCTCAATCCATCCTGAGGCTGTTCGGCTAAGGACAGGAGGCGGGCCAGCCGGCCCGCCTCGCTGGCTCTGATGGAGTTCGCTCCTTCAGTTCTTCTTGGATTTCTTGGGTAGGATTGAACCGTGCCGCTTAAGATCATATTGAAGCCACACGAGAAGATATTCCTGGCGGGAGCCGTGATCGAGAATGGCAGCACCCGGACCAGCTTCATGGTCCTGAACGATGCGGCCATCTTGCGCGAAAAGGATATCCTGACCGAGGCGGCTGCTGATACACCCTGCAAGCTCGCCTACTTCCTGATTCAGTTGATGTACATGGACGGCGAGAACGCCGCTGGATACCAAGAGCGTTTTGCGGTATTGGCGAGGCAGATCGCCGCTGCTTCCCCGGACACAGCAGAATTGCTGAATGAAATCGCGCAGCTGATCCTGCAACAGAAGTATTATCCTGCTCTACGGCTGGCGAACCAGCTGATTGCTTATGAAAAAAGGCTGATCGAGCATGGCAAAGAGCCCACTTGACTCCTATCGGGACGTACAGAAAGAGTCCTTGTCGGGTCGTGAGTTGGAAGCATCGGTACTGAACAAGGCGGCTTCTATCCTGGCCGAGGTGCAGGCAACCTGGAATGCCCCGGACCTGCCATCTCGTCTCGATTTCGCCCTGCGCTTCAATCAACAGCTTTGGACCCTGTTCCAGGCCGGGATTCTGGAAGCGGATAACCCGCTGCCGATGGAGGTCAAGCAGAACATCCTGGCCCTGGCCAACTTCGTCGATACCCGAACTTACAAGGTCATGGCCGACCCGTCGCCCGAGAAGCTCTATATGCTGATTCGGATCAACCACAATATTGCCGCCGGCTTGATCGGCAGTGCGGAGCCGACCCAGCCGGGTCAGAAATGACGAATATGTTCGATGGTGCCTCTATTTTGGTGACCGGTGGTACCGGCTCGTTCGGCAAGAGTTTCATCGCCACGCTGCTCGCGCAGCACCAACCCAGGCGGGTGGTGGTCTACTCCCGCGATGAGCTCAAGCAATTCGAGATGCAGCAGGATTTTACCGATCCGCGCATGCGTTTTTTCATCGGCGACGTCCGCGACCGCGAGCGTCTGGTCCAGGCCATGCGCGGCATCGATTACGTGGTCCATGCCGCGGCCCTGAAGCAGGTGCCAACTGCCGAATACAACCCGACCGAATGCATCCGGACCAATATCGCCGGCGCGGAGAACGTCATCCATGCTGCCATGGAGGCCGGGGTCAAGCGCGTCATCGCCCTGTCGACCGACAAGGCGGCCAGCCCGATCAATCTCTATGGCGCGACCAAGCTGGTTTCGGACAAGCTGTTCGTGGCGGCCAACAACATGGCGGGCAGCCGAGCCACCCGTTTTTCCGTGGTGCGCTACGGCAACGTGGTCGGCTCGCGCGGTTCGGTCGTGCCCTATTTCCGCAAGCTGATTCAGGATGGCGCCAAGGAGCTGCCGATCACCGACCCGCGCATGACCCGGTTCTGGATCACCCTGGAACAGGGCGTGAACTTCGTCATCAACAACTTCGCCCGCATGCGCGGCGGCGAGATCTTCGTGCCCAAGATTCCCTCGTCCAAGATCACCGATTTGGCGACCGCCATGGCTCCGGAGCTGCCGCAGAAGATCATCGGCATCCGGCCGGGTGAGAAGCTGCACGAAGTGATGTGCCCGGAGGACGATTCGCATTTGACCGTGGAGTTCGCCGATCACTTCGTCATCCGGCCGGCGATCCGCTTCGTGGTCGAGACCGACTACATGGTCAATGGTCTGAAGGAGCAGGGCCAGCCGGTGCCTGAGGGCTTCGAATACAGTTCCGGCACGAATACGCAATTTCTCAGCGTAGAGGAATTGCGCAGCTTCGTCGCTGCTGCATGAGCTTCATCCCCTACGGCCGCCAGGATATCAATGCGGCGGACGTCGCGGCGGTGGTCGAGGTTCTGGAATCCGACTGGCTCACCCAGGGCCCCGCCATCGAGCGTTTCGAGCGCGCCATTGCCGACTACTGCGGGGCCGCGCATGGCGTCGCCGTCAACAGTGCGACTTCCGCCCTGCACATCGCCTGCCTGGCCTTGGGATTGGGCCCGGGCAAGCGGCTGTGGACCTCGCCCAACACCTTCGTCGCCAGCGCCAACTGCGGCCTGTATTGCGGGGCCGAGGTGGATTTCGTCGACATCGAATTCGCCACCGGCAACCTGAGTGTGGCTGCCCTGGCCGAGAAATTGCAGCAGGCGGAGCGGCGAGGCAGCTTGCCCGATGTCCTGGTGCCGGTGCACTTCGCCGGTCAGCCCTGCGACATGCCGGCCATCCGCAATCTGGCCGACCGCTACGGTTTTCGCATCATCGAAGATGCCTCCCATGCCATCGGCGCCCGCTACGGCGACGAGCGGGTCGGCTGCGGTCGCTATGCCGACATCACGGTATTCAGTTTCCATCCGGTCAAGATCATCACCACCGGCGAAGGCGGCATGGCGCTGACCAATTCCGCCGACCTTGCCACTAAGATGCGGCGCCTGCGCAGCCACGGCATCACCCGCGAGGCTGTCGAGATGGAGTGCCCGAGCGAGGGCGCCTGGTATTACCAGCAGATCGAGTTGGGCTTCAACTACCGCATCACCGATATCCAGGCGGCCTTGGGTCTGAGCCAATTGCAGCGACTGGAGGCGTTCGTCGCCCGGCGCAGCCAACTCGCGGCGCGCTACGATCGTTTGCTGGCCGACCTGCCCCTGGGCCGGCCGGCTATGCAGCCACCGATGGCCTCGGCTTGGCATCTCTATGTGGTGCACCTGGCCGAGGGCTCGCGCCGGCCCGTATTCGATGCCATGCGGGCGCAGGGCATCGGCGTCAACGTCCATTACATCCCGGTCCATTTGCAGCCGTATTACCGCAAGCGGGGCTTCAGGCCGGGTGACTTTCCCGAAGCCGAGCGGCACTATGCGGCGGCCTTGAGCCTGCCGCTGTTCGCGGCCTTGAGCGAGGTCGAGCAGGATAGGGTGGTGACGGTTCTGCGCGAAGCGATGGGGGCGGCAGCATGAACACGCGACCCGGGCGCATTCTGGCACTGATTCCCGCCAAGGAAGGCTCGCGCCGGCTGCCGGCGAAGAACATCCTGCCCCTGGCCGGCATGACCCTGCTCGAGCGCACCATCCGCGCGGCCCGCAAGGCCGGCCTGTTCCAACGCATCAGCGTCAGTACTGAAAGCGAGAAGGTGGCGGCCATCGCCCGGCAGGCCGGGGTGGAGATGCCCTTCATGCGGCCTGCCGAGTTGGCCCGCGACCCGGCCGGCGTGGTCGAGGTGGCCCTGCATGCGCTGGACGAATGGGAGCGACGCGGCGAGGCCTTCGATACCCTGGTCATCCTGCTGCCCACCAGCCCTTTCCGCCAGGCCGCCGATATCACCGGCGCGATGGAGACCTATCTGCGGCTGGAAGTCGATTTCCTCATGAGCGTGGTGCGCGAGGTGCATTCGCCCCTGGCCAGCCTGGTGCGCGAGAATGAGCGGCTGCTGCCGCTGCATCCGGAATGGCTCAACCGCACCGGCGCGCGGGCGACGGCGGCGGCACCCGACCTGGTCCGCTGCAACGGCGCAGTGACCGTTGTCGACGTCGCCCGCTTCCGCAAGGAACGCAACTACTACGCCTATCCCTTGGGGGCCTACGAGATGCCGGTCGAGCGCAGCCTGGACATCGACACCGAACTCGAATTCGCCTTTGCCGAATTCCTGGCCGAGCGGCATCCCGAGTGGCTGGATGCTTAAGGTCTTGTTCCGTGCCGACGACGGCCCAGGCATCGGCGCCGGCCACCTGATGCGCTGCCTGGCCCTGGCCGAGGCGGTGCGCGAGCGGGGCGGGGCGGTTCATCTTTCTGCGGCGCGGGCGTCGGCCTTGCATGTCGAGTGGGAAAAACTGGGCGCGGTGGTTCAGGTCGAGCCGCGGGCGATCGGCAGCGGGGCGGACCTCGCCACGACCCAGGCAACGGCCAGGGCGGCACAGGCCGATTGGCTGGTGGTGGACGGCTACGGCTTCGATACGGCCTGGCTGGATGCGGCGGCCGCCGCGCAGCACACGCTCTGCCTGGACGACCTCGGCCAGCGCGACCCGGCGGTGAGTCTCGTGCTCAACCAGAATCCGGGGGCCGAGCAGCGCTATGGTTCGGCCTATCGCCGTTGCGGCCGGGCCCTGCTGGGCCTGGACTGGTTCCTGTTGCGCCGGGCCTGGCGCGAGGCGCGCCATGAGCCGGAGCCTGGGCGGCTGCTGCTGACCCTGGGCGGCGACGACCCGGACAACCGGATGCTCGGCCTGATGCAGGCTTTGCTGGCTGACGGCCGGGACTTCGTCGCCGATGTGGTGTCCAGCGCCCCGGAGGCGGGCTTCCGCCAGGCACAGGCCTTGGCTGAGGCTTACCCGGATCGCTTCGCCCTGCATTGCGGTCCGGTGGAACTGCCGCCGCTGATGCGCCGGGCCGCTGTTGTAGTATCCGGGGGGGGCGTCACGCCGGTGGAGGCGGCCAGCCTGGGCGCCGCTCCAGTCGTCCTCGTCCTGGCCGATAACCAGAAGCCGGGGGCCGAGTATCTGGCGGCGGCGGGCGCGGCGAGGGTGACGACGCTGGCCGAGGATGGAATTGCCAAGGCGACCAGCCTGGCCCTGGACGTGTTGCACGACGATGCCGCGAGGGCGGCCATGGCGGCGCGCGGGCGCGGCCTGATCGACGGCGGTGGGGCGGCCCGGCTAGTGGCCGTTATGATGGAGATGAAGGAGAGGGGATGAGTCAGCAGGACAAGTTTGCCGAGACCGCATTCTGGGACAAGGTGGCCAAGCAGCGGGTCTACGCGGCCTTCGACAACGAAGAGTACGAGGCCCTGATCGATGCGGTTTGGGGTGCCGACATGAGCGGTCTGACCGTGGCCGACATCGGCAGCGCCTCAGGTGTTTCCGCGGCGCTGTTCGCCGCCCGCGGGGCGCGGGTGCTAGGCATCGAGATCGCGCCGGAACTGGTGGCGCAGGCCAAGGAGCTCTGGCGTGATTACGCCGAGCGGATCGACTTTCGCGTCGGCGATGCCGAGCATCTGGACCTGCCCGATGCCAGTATCGACGCCGTGTTCTTAGGCGGGGTACTGCATCACATCCCCCTGCTCGACCAGGTCTATGCCGAGGCGCACCGGGTGCTGAAGCCGGGCGGCAAGTTCATCGCCATCGAGCCCAACCGTCTGGATTTTCTCGAGCTGATCGAATGGGGCGTGGCCGACCTGCGCGGCAAGCTCACGCCCAACGAATATCCCATCGACCCGCTGACCATGCGCCGCGAGTTGATGGCGACCGGTTTCAAATCGCCGCAGTTCTGGACGACCCGGCACGATATTCCCGTGCTGGGCCAAATTCCCTTGGTCAAATACCTGTTCAATCGCCAGCGCGGCTTCTGGTTCAAGCGGCCCCTGCTCAAGTTGATCGACGCCTTCCGGGCGCCGGCGCATCGCGGCACCTTCTTCGTCATGGTGGCGGAGCGCTGATGGACTGGTTTGCCTTCTGGGAGGCCAAGGCCGTTGCCGGCAACGACTTCCAGGCCACCGGCCGCGGGCTGATGGATGTGCCCGGCTATCTGTATACCGTGGCCGAGGTCGTGCGCCTGCTCGATCTTCGCCAAGGCGAGCGCCTGGCCGACATCGGCTGCGGCGCCGGCCTGATTGCATTGTCGCTCGCCCCCTGGTTGGATCGAATTCACGGCATCGACATCAGCCCGGCCCTGATCGAACGCGCCCGCCATAACCTGGAGGGGGCGACCAATGTCTCCTTGCAGGTGGGCAGCCTGACCGATCTGCCTCTGGAAGAGGCCTGTGTGGATAAGCTCTTGGCCTACAGCGTGCTGCAGTATCTGGGCAATGAGGCGGCGGTGGCTCAGGCCATGCGCGAGGTGGCTCGGGTGCTGAAACCGGGTGGCCGCGCCCTGTTGGCAGCCAATCCGGACCCGGCGCGGCGTGGGGCTTACGAGGCGGTGGTGCGCGAGCGGGCCGACCAGGCCGCGGCGGAGCGCGAGATCGCCTTGCTCGACGACCTGCTCTGGCTGTCGGGGCCGCGGCTGTCCGAACTTGCCGCGACGGCCGGTTTGACCGCACGGATCGAGCCGATCAGCGAGCGCATCTGGCAGCATTTCTACATGTTCGATCTGGTCCTGGACAAGGCCGGATGAGGAGGGCGGTGTGAATCCACAAGTGATGATCGGCGACCGTGCCGTCGGAGTTGGTTGCGACCCCTTTGTCGTGGCCGAGGTCGGCATCAACCACAACGGCGAGCTGGACCGCGCCCTGGAGATGATCCATGTCGCCAAGTCGGCCGGCTGCGATGCGGTGAAGTTCCAGACCTTCAAGGCCAAGGAATTCGTCAACGACCCGTCGCAGATGTTCACCTACCGTTCGCAGGGCAAAGAGGTGACGGAATCCATGCTGGCCATGTTCCAGCGCTACGAGCTGCCGGAGAGCGCCTGGCCGGTGATCAAGGCCGAATGCGCGAAGGCCGGCATCCTGTTTTTTTCGACGCCGCAAAACCGCTCCGACCTCGACATCCTGCTCAAGGTCGGCGTGCCGGCGGTGAAGGTCGGCTCGGACGATTTCACCAATCTGCCGCTGCTGAAAAGCTACGCCCAGTCCGGCCTGCCGCTGATCCTGTCGACCGGCATGTCGGACCTGGCCGAGGCGCACCAGGCCCTGGATGCGGTCGGCGGCCTCGACGGCTACCCGGTGATCCTGCTGGTCTGCACCTCGCAATACCCGACCCCGCCGGACGACACCAACCTGGCGCGCATCGCCACCTTGCGCGCCGCCTTCCCCGTGGTGCCGATCGGTTTCTCCGACCACACTAGCGGTGCCCTGGCCTCGGCCCTGGCGGTGGCCCTGGGGGCGGTGTTCCTGGAAAAGCATTTCACCCTGAGTCACGACCTGCCCGGCCCCGACCACTGGTTCTCGGAAGACCCGGCCGGCCTGGGCGAGTGGGTCAGCGGCATCCGCACCGCCCACCGCATGCTGGGCAGCCCGCTGGTGCGACCGACTGCGATCGAGCGCGGCAACAAGCGCGAATATCGGCGCCGGCTGGTCGCGGCGCGCGACATCCAGGCCGGCGAGACCCTCACCGAGCAGGCCATCACCCTGCGCCGGGTGGCCGGGGGCAAGGGCTTCCCGCCGGGCTTTCTCGACTATCTGCTGGGCCGGCCGGCGCCGCGCGCTTACCGGGCAGGCGAGCCGATAGAGCTGTAGGCCGAAGATGGAAGAGAGCGAATTCAAGCAGCTTTTCCTGAAGACCGTTCACAACCGGGACAATCCCTATCACCCGCTGGTCTGGATCAACGGCGAGCCGGAGATCGGGCCGGGCACCTATATCGGCGGCTTCTCCGAGGTCAACGCCAAGGGCGCGCGCGTAGTGATCGGCCGCGATTGCGACATCGCCTCCTTCGTCGCGATCAACGTGGCCGATTCCCATCGCCGTTGCATCGGCTTGGCTGAGGCCAACGACAACCGCGATATCCGCAACGGCGACTGCGTGTTCATCGGTTCCCACTGCGCCATCCTGGGCGGGGCGGTGATCGGCCATCATTCGGTGGTGGCCGCCGGCACGGTGGTGCGGGCCGGAGTCATCCCGCCGTTCTCCCTGGTGCTGGCCGATGGGGTCAAGCCGGGCTATTACCGCGCCGAATACGAGGCCAAGCATGGCCCCTGGCAGGGCGATGATTCCCCATAACCGGCCCTTGATCACTGCCGAAGACCGCGCGGCGGTGGATGCCGTGCTGGCCTCGGGCTGGATCGCTCAAGGCCCGGCCGTGGCCGCGCTGGAGGCCGACTTCGTCCGGCGCTATGGCGGCGGCGGGGCCTGTGCCCTGTCCAGCGGCAGTGCGGCCCTGTTTCTGGCCTTGAAGTCATTGGGTGCTGGAGAAGGTGCCACTGTGGCCGTGCCCAGCTATGCCTGCTCGGCCCTGCTCAACGCGGTCTACCTGGCAGGGGCGACGCCCAAGGTGGTCGATGTCCTGCCCGACAGCTTTTGCCTGGACCCGGCCGCACTCGCCAGGCAGGCGGCCGAGGCGGCCTTCGCCATCGCCGTCCACACCTACGGGGCCCCTGCCGATGTCGCTGCCTTGCAGGCGCCCGGCCGGCAGTTGATCGAGGATTGCTGCCAGTCTTTGGGCGGCGTGGGCGTTCAGGGTCAACTAGGCAGTCAGGGCGAGGCGGCGGTGTTCTCCTTCTACGCCACCAAGATCGTCACCGGCGGCCAGGGCGGTCTGGTCTGGTCCAAGGCTGCCGATGTGGCGGAAGCCGTGCGGTATTATCGCCAGTTCGATTGCCGCGAAAGCTACGTGCCCCGCTTCAACCTGCAGATGACCGATATCCAGGCCGCCCTGGTCAACAGCCAGTTGGCCAGGCTGGAAGCCATTCGCAGCCGGCGCCAAGCGATTGCGCGCAGCTATCTGGCGGCTTTGCCGGCCGGTCTCTCGGTCCAGTCGGGGCTCGCGGATGCCGGACGCATGGCCTATCGTTTCGTCGTGCTGGCACCGGACTTGGCCACCCGCGAGGCCTTGCGCCGGCATATGGAGCAGGCCGGTGTCGGCTGCGCCGTGCCGATCGAGCGCTATGAACTGCTGCATCGCTACCTGAAGCTGGACCCTGCGGACTTTCCGGTTGCCGAGCGCCTGGCCGATACCAGCCTGTCGCTGCCCATCCACCCTGGCTTGTCCGATGCGCAGCTTGCGCAAGCGGCGGCCGCCTTGTCAGGATTCCGGCCATGATCCTCACTGCCCATCAACCCGTCTACCTGCCCTGGCTCGGACTGTTCCACAAGATCGCCCTGGCCGATATGTTCATATCGTTCAACCAGGTGCAATACCAGCCCAAGGACTGGAATAACCGCAACCAGATCAAGACCCAGCAAGGGCCGATCTGGCTGTCGGTGCCGGTGCTGCGCAAGGGTTACCTGGAAAAGACCATCAGCGATCTGGAGATCAACAACAGCGAGCCCTGGGCGCGCAAGCACTGGAAGAGCCTGCAGGTGGCCTACGCCAAGGCACCGTATTTCAAACGCTACGCCGATTATTTCCAGGACATCTACGCCCGCCGCTGGGAGCGGCTGGTTGACCTCAACGAAACCATGCTCAAGGGGTTTCTGGATATCTTGGGCATCCCAGTCCCGGTGCGTTCCGCAGGCGAATGGCAGTTTCAGGGCGAGAAGAGCGATCTGGTCTTGGATATGTGCCGGCAGGTTGGGGCGAGCGACTATATCTTCGGAGCGATGGGGCGCGACTATGCCGATATCGCCGCCTTTGATGCCGCAGGCATCAAGGCGCATTTTCAGGACTATGTTCACCCTGTGTATCCGCAACTTCACGGTGATTTCGTGTCACACTTAAGCATTGTCGATCTGCTGTTCAATTGCGGCGACGAGAGCCGGGACATCTTGCTGTCCGGCAATCTCACGCGGGCGGATTTGTTGGCTGGAGGAGGATAAAGAGTTGAAGACGGAAACCGTCCGGATCGGCGATCGAACGATCGGTCCGGGCCAACCCTGTTTTATCGTCATCGAGGTCGGCACGACCTGTCTGGGCGACTTGGACAATGCCTTGCGCCTGATCGAGGCCGGGGCCGCCGCCGGGGTCGACGCCATGAAGTTCCAGGTCATCGACCCGAACCAATTGTCCGACACCAAGGTGCAGTATCGTTTTTCCTCCGGTGGCCACGAGCACAGCGCGAACATGAAGGCCATGTTCAGCCGGCTGCAGTTCAGCCTGGACGAGTGGCGGACCATTCGGGCTGCCTGTCATGCCCAAGGCATGCTCTTCTTCGCCACGGTCGATTACCTGGAGGGCGTCGACTTGCTGGAATCGCTGGAGGTACCGGCCCACAAGATGGGGGCCTGGGACATCACCTACCGCCCGCTGGTGGAAAAGATCGCCGCGACCGGCAAGCCCCTGTTCGTCGATCTCGGCCCCGGCACCGAGGCGGAGGCGGACGAGCTGGTGCAATGGTTCCGTGAGGCGGGAGGCAAGACGGTGCTGTTCATGCACGACTTCCACACCACCGACGAAGCTCAGATGAACATGCGGGCGCTGGTGCATCTGCATAAGAAATATCCCTGGCCGGCCGGCTTCTCCTCGCCGGGCCGCGACGACGACCTCGATCTGCTCGCCTTGGGCATGGGTGCGCATTACCTGGAGAAGCGCCTGATCCTCAGCCGTTTCCTCAAGGCCTTCCATGCCGACGAATCGCTCGAGCCCGAGGAGCTGAAGGCCTGGGTTGCCCGCATCCGCCGCGCCGAGCGGGCCTTAGGTCAGGAGGCCATCCGGCCCTCGGACGTCGACCGCAAGATGTCCGCCGACTACTACCGCAGCATCTGCACCATGCGGCCCATCGCCAAGGGCGAACTGTTCACGCCGGAGAACATCGACGGCAAGCGGCCGGGCGCCGGCCTGCCGACCGCCCGGCTGCCGGAGTTCTTCGGCCGCCACGCCAGCCGCGATCTGGCTGCCGATACTCTGATCAAACCGGAGGATGCCATTTGAAAGTGCTCGTGGTGGCGGCGCATCCCGATGACGAGGTGCTCGGTTGTGGCGGCACCATCGCCCGGCATAGCGATCAGGGCGACGAGGTGGCCATCGTCATCCTGGCCGAAGGCGCCACCAGCCGGGCAAGCCAGCGCGACCGCACGGCCATGTCGGCCGATCTCGATCGCCTCGGTTCAGCGGCCCAGCGGGCCGGCGCCATCCTCGGCGCCAGCGTAACCCTCCACGATTTTCCGGACAACCGGATGGACTCGGTCGATCTGCTCGATGTCGTCAAGCGCATCGAGGCCGTGATCGAGACCTTCCGTCCCGATACCGTCTATACCCACCACGCCGGCGACGTGAACATCGACCACCGCATCGTGCACCAGGCGGTGGTGACCGCCTGCCGGCCGATGCCCGGCCAGTGCGTGCGGACCCTGCTGTTTTTCGAGGTGGCTTCCAGCACCGAGTGGCAGCCGCCCGGCACCGCACCTGCCTTTCAGCCCAATTGGTTCGTGCCGATTGAGACCACGCTGGGTCGCAAGATTCAGGCACTGCAAGCCTATGCCGAAGAGATGCGGGCCTTTCCCCACGCCCGCTCGGTCGAGGCGGTTGAGCATCTCGCCCGCTGGCGCGGTGCCGGCGTCGGTGCTGCGGCGGCCGAGGCCTTCATGCTGGGGCGCCGGCTGACGGAATAATGCGACAGGGGAGAAAGCAGCGTGCATAAAGACGACAGCAGGGTCCGTTGCCGGGTATTGAAAGAAGCGCTCTGCGAGGCAGGGGTCATAGGGCAATCGGTGCTCGATGTCGCGATCCGGCCCGGTGGCGTATCGCAGCGCCTCGCAGGCAACGGCCTGTCGGTCACCGGCCTCTGCCGCACGCAGGAGCAGTTGGATGCCTGCAGCGAGGCCTTCGAGTCCTTGCCGGTCACCCTGCAACTCGGCGACGCGCTGGCCTTGCCCCCGGGCCTGGGCGAATTCGACGCGGTGCTGGCCCTCGATGTGCTCGGCGAGTCACCCGACTGGCAGGATGACTTGCAACCATTGCTCGGCAGGCTGCGCCCCGGCGGCAGGATTCTGTTCAGCGCCCGCGCGCAGGATCATGTCGAGCGTTTCGCCGTCGAAAAAAGTGCTGGGCAAGGCTCGATAGCGATTGCCGCCGTGCAGTTGCGTCAGGCCGCGGATGCGCTCGGTCTGGCGATTCGGTCTGTCACCCCCTGCTGCGCGATGGATCACGGCGCCTTCGTGTTTCCGGCAGAAGGCCGTATCCTGACCGGGCAGCATTGGTGGCAACGGCTGCTGACCTGGATCGAAACCGACCCCGCCCTGCGCGATTTCTATCTCTTCCTCGAGCGCGAGTTCTTCGGCCGTATGCCCTTGTCGCTGTCGCCGTCCTTCGTGGCGGTGCTGGAAAAACAGCCGGATGCCAAGGGCAACCAGGACTGGCTGGCACAGCAGGCGGCAATGAACGCGGCGCTTGGCGGCAAAATCGATTTCGCTGCGGTCGCTCAAATGCTGCCCGAGCCGGAGGCCTGGCAGGCCCGGCTGGCGGCCCACCTGACCACGCCGCGCAACCGCGCCTTGTTCTTCCATCTATGGACTGCGCTCTGGGGCAGTGCGCCGGATGTCGACATGGCCTCTTTCCTGCCCCCCGGACAAGGCCAGTTTCTGGTCGAATGGACCCACAAAGGCATGCTGGACATGTGGGTGACTGCCTTGGCCCGGGCCTGGCATGTCCCGGACCCTTTCCGGACGGCGCTGGTTTATCACGACGTCGGTCTCGGCTCGGTGACCGAATACAGCGGAATCAATAATTTGCTGACAGCCTGTCTGAAGAAGGAAGGGTGAGCCAGGCCATGAACAACGCCCTCGTCTGCCTGTTGTGGCCGAAGAATTTTTCGGTATTGCGGCACTACCTGCACGAACGCCCGCGGGTCGTCCTAACCATCCAGGGCTATTGCACTGAGGAGCTGAAGCAACTTGTCCTGGAGTCGGGCAGCACCCTGCTGGCGATGGAAGACCTGCTCGACCAGCAAACCAGGCAGACCAATGCCGAGGAGGTGGCCGCGCGCAGGCAGACCATTGCAACGCAGTTGCAGGCCCCCGAGTGGGCCAACATGGGTGCGGCAGGTGGTCTGACACCGGAGGCGATGCTGGAGACCCTGGGCCCCGTCGTGCGCGACACCCTCGCCATAGGCCTCGATGTGGTGGCGGCACTGGATGCGGCTCGGCGGCGTTACCATATCGAACTCCTGCTGGTGAACGAGGAATGGCTGGCGCTCTCGGCGGCAGCGGTGCAATGGGCCAAGCAGCGCGGTGTCCCCAGCCTGCATCTGACCCATGGCGTGGGCATGGCCCGTTATTACACGGCGGATCGTCGGGTCGAGGCCGATGTGCTGGCGGTGTTCGGCCAGCGCGGTGCTGAAGGTTGCTTCGATGTCGGCATTGCCGAGGAGCGCCTGCGCCTGACCGGTAATCCGGCCTGGGACCTTTATGCCCACCTACCCTTGCGGCGGCAGGAATTCCGCGAGGTCCTGTCGGCCCATTACGGCTTTTCCAAGCAGGCCAAGCTCCTTGTCTTCGCCACGACTTGGGCGGCGGGAATGACAGCCTTCTCCGAGCCGCGTATCTACGACGACACCATTCTGTCGGTGCTCGAGGCCTGCAAGACCCTGCGCCAGTCTGGCGAGGAACTGGTCTGCGTGATCAAGGACCGGCCTTCGAACATGGAGTTCGGCCAGCAGCGCGTGGCCGAGTTGGCCGCCCAAGCCGGCCTGCAGCAAGATGACTACCTCTATACCTCGGAGAATATGGAATCCTGGCTGGTTGCCGCCGACGCGGTGATCTCGGTCGATTCGAATGTCTCTGTCGAGGCGATGCTGGTCGGCGTGCCCGCGATCAACCTGGCGACCGATTTTGGCTGCCTGATGGGACCGGCCTTTGGCGCCGACGACGGCGTGGTCGACGTCAGTCCAGCCGAACTGCCGGCCGTGCTGGCCAGGCTGCTGGGCGACAACGCCTATCGGGCCGGCGTTCTGCAGGCCCAGCGGCGGCGCCTGGCTTATTTCAATTACGCCAACGACGGCCGGGCCGCGGAGCGTGTGGCCAGGGTGATGGTCGAGTGTGCCCGGCCGGTTACACATGGCGCCGAATTCGGTGCCATGGATATCCCCCGTCGCGGCTTCGTCTGGGAGGAATTGTCCGCCACGGCGGAGGCCGATCTGAAGGGGGCGTATCACGACCACCTGCGGGCCGAGTTGTTGATCCTGATGGGCAAGGCGCCCAAGCGGGTGCTGGATATCGGCTGCGCCGGCGGCGCCACCGGGGCCAAGATCAAGGAGTATTTCCCGGATTCCCAGGTGATCGGCATCGAGCTTAACCTCCAGGCCGCCGAGATTGCGCGCGAACGGATCGACCTGGTCATCGACCGGCCGCTGGAGCAAGTGGATTTCGCCACCTTCGGCATCGAGCACCACAGCATCGACACGGTCATCGTCGCCGACGTGCTGGAGCATCTGTATGACCCCTGGGCGGCCATGATTCGACTGCGGCAATGGTTGACGCCGGATGCCCAGATCCTCGCCAGCATCCCCAATACCCGCAACCTCTGGGTGCTCAACGAGTTGGCCAACGGTCGCTTCCCCTATGAAAAAGAGGGGCTGCTGGACGTCACCCACATCCGCTTCTTCACCCGGCAGGAGATCGAGAAGTTCTTCCACGAGACCGGCTTCATCATCGAGAAGTGGGACCGCACCCTGGATGGCCGTCTGGAAAAGATGGAACTGCCGGACAACGCCCGCCATGTCGAGACGGAAAAGCTCATCCTCAAGGACGTCAGTCCCGAGGAATTCCTCGACCTGAAGACCCTGCAGCATCTGGTGGTGGCGCGGCCGATGCCGGACGAGGAGATGCTTGCCATTCGGCCGCCCGAGCCGGGTCGGGGGCCGCCGCCGGAAGAGATGTATCGCATCTGGACCGCAGCCCGGCAATTCCAGGACCGCGATGCCGCTTGGCTGGCCGAGCGGATGTCTCAGTGGTCGCGCTTGCCGAGCTTCCATTTCGGCATGATCGTGCCGCCGGGCAGCGAGGAGGGCATCGGCCGCACCCTGCAAAGCCTGAGCGGACAGTTCTTCAACCAGACCTGGAAGCTGACCATTGTCGCCTACTGCGAATTGCCGGCGGACACCGAGCAGTCGGAGGTGATCCAGTGGCTGGTGGCCGACGAGAAAAAACCGGCACTGCCGCTGCTCAACGCTGCGCTGCTCGCCAGCGATGCCGAATGGGTGGCGATGATCGAGGCCGGCGACAAGCTGGCGCCGCAGGCGTTGTTCGAATTGACCGATGCCATCCTGCGCAAGCCGGATTGGCGCCTTATCTACACCGACGAAGACAGCCTAGCCGACGACGGCAGTCGCTCGAATCCCTACTTCAAGCCCGACTTCAGCATCGACACCGTGCGCGCCGCACCCTTCGCCGTCGGCGGCGTGCTGCTGGCCCGGCAGGACCTGTTCGCGCAACTGGGCGGCTTCCGCAGCGAACTCGAGGGGGCCGAGCAGTGGGACCTGACCTTGCGTGCCTATGAGCAGGTGGGCGGGGCCGGCATCGGCCATGTCGCCGATATGCTCTATCACCGGGCCGCTTCTGGCGGCCATTGCAGCCGGCCGGCCGAGGCCGTGCAGGCCGCCTCGGTCGATGCGCTGGCCGAGCATCTGGAGCGGCAGTCGCTGGCCGGTGAGATCGCTGAAGGCTTGATCCCCGGAACCTTCCATGTCCGTTATCGGCACAAGGCTACGCCCAAGGTTTCGATCATCGTGCCGACGCGCAACCAGGTCGAGATGCTGCAGCGCTGCGTCGGCTCCATCGTCGAATACACCAGCTGGCCCGATTGGGAATTGCTGGTGGTCGACAACGGCAGCGACGAGCCGGAAGCGCTGGCCTACCTCGACAAGCTGCGCCAGGCCGAGCCGGAACGGATCAAGGTCTTGAGCTATCCCAAGCCGTTCAACTTCTCGGCTATGAACAACCTGGCGGCCAAGGCCGCCAGCGGCGACTATCTGCTGCTGCTCAACAACGACACCGCCGTGCTCCAGGCCGACTGGCTGGAGGAGATGCTGGGCTATGGCCAGCAGTCCGAGGTCGGCATCGTCGGGGCGCGCCTGGTCTTCCCCGACGGCAAAATCCAGCACGCCGGCGTCATCCTCGGCATCGGCGATTCGCCGGCCGAGCATGCCTTCATCAGCTGCGCGGCCGACGAGGTGGGCTATTTCGGCCGCTTGAAGCTGCCGCAGGATTTGTCGGCGGTGACGGCGGCCTGCCTGCTGATCCGAAAATCGGTCTACGACGGCGTGGGTGGTCTGGACGAAGGGATATTCAAAGTCTCCTACAACGATGTCGACCTCTGTCTCAAGGTGCGCGAGCAGGGTTACCGCGTGGTCTGGACGCCGCATGCCACGCTGCTGCACGAGGGCTCGGTCAGCCAGCGCGGCGGTGTCGAACAGAAACAGGATGCCGCGAAGGCCGAACGCTTCAAGGGCGAGCAGCAGGCGATCTACAGCAAGTGGGGCCGGCTGATCGCCTACGACCCGTTCTACAACCGCAATCTCAGCCTCAATGCCCGCGACTTCCGGATCGAGATCACGCCGGCGTTGACCCTGGACCCCGACTGGCGCCCGCGCCCGCGCATCCTGGCCCATCCGGCCGACCGCTTCGGCTGCGGCGAATATCGCATCATCTCGCCCATGCGCCAGCTCAATCAGGCCGGCCTGGTTCAGGGCTGGGAGACCGGCAACTATGTCTCGGTGCCCGAGCTGCTGCGCTTTGCGCCCGACGCCGTGGTGTTCCAGCGCCAGATCGAGAGCCATCAGATCGAACTGATCGAGTCCTACATCAAAAACATCAGGGCCTTCCGGGTCTACGAGATCGACGACCTGATCACCAACGTCCCCCTGAAGAGCCTGGGCCGCAAGGATTTCGAAAAACTGAAGGCGGCGGGACTGAACAAGAAGTTCAGGAAGGCCATCGGCCTGTGCGACCGGCTGGTGGTCTCGACCCAGTACCTCGCCGACGAATACGGCGCTTTCAACCGGGACGTGCAGGTGGTGCCCAACTACCTGGAGCGTGCCCGCTGGGGCGAGTTGGCCTCGACCCGCCGGCAGGGCGAGAAACCGCGTGTGGGCTGGGCCGGCGGTGTACACCATACCGGTGACCTCGACCTCATCATCGACGTGGTCAAGGAAACCCACGAAGAAGTGCAATGGGTATTCTTCGGCCTTTGCCCGGAGGTGATTCAGCCGCTAGTCGAATATCACCACGGCGTTGATCTGGAGGAATACCCGCGCAAGCTGGCCAGCCTCGACCTCGACCTGGCGATCGCCCCGCTGGAGGACGTGCCTTTCAACCATGCCAAGAGCCATCTGCGCCTGCTCGAATACGGCATCCTCGGCTTCCCGGTCATCTGCACCGACATCACGCCGTATCGCGGCGACTATCCGGTGACCCGGGTGTCGAACAAGCACAAGGACTGGGTCGACGCCATCCGCAGCCATGTCGCCGACATGGACGAACTGGCCCGCATGGGCGACCGCCTGCGCGATTATGTGAAGGCCAACTGGATGCTGGAGGACCATCTCGACGTCTGGACCAAGGCCTGGCTGCCATGACCCTGCCGGAGTTGCCGCCGATCTCGATCAACGCCGAGGAACTGCTGGTGGCGGTGGTGCTGGCCACGGTGATCTATCTGCTCGAGTGGCTGCTGTTCTCCCGCTATCGGCGAAACAAAGGGCAGCAGCAGGCGGTCCGCATGGAGCCGCAGGTCGGCAACGAGGCGGAGGTGTCCATGCTCAAGGCGCAGGTCGCCGCCTTGAGCGCCAGGCTGGAAATCATCGAGCGCGAGTTGGCTGACCAGAGCGCCCGACTCGCTGCACCGAAGTTTGCTGCGCCGAAGGAAGAGGCGGCGCTGTCGCCCTATGCCCAGGCCACCCAGTTGGCGCGCCAAGGGGCCAGTGCCAGCGAATTGTCCGAGCGTTGCGGCATCTCGCGCGGCGAGGCCGAATTGATCGTCGCCCTCCACCACAGCCCGTGACGTGAACATCAATCTGTTGCCTGCCGCCGTCGTCGAGTGGCTGAAAAGCCAGGGCACGGCGCTGCTGCAGGGGCAGAAGCCGGCTGCCCAGCTGCTCGAGTTCGAGCTGGGCAAGACCTACGAAGGGCGGCTGCTGCAGAACCTGCCCGGTGGTCGCTCCCTGGTCCAAATCGCCAACCAGTTGCTCGACATGGTCCTGCCCAAGGGCAACAAGCCCGGCGACACGGTGCGGCTGACCTACCTCAAGGCCGCCCCCCAACCCACCTTCCTGCTGCAGCCGCAGGCCGCCCGTGCCGGTGACGCCCAGGCCGTGCGCCTGAGCGAGGCCGCGACCAAGATCGCCACCCTGGTGCGCTGGGCCGGCCCGGTAAGTCCGCCTGCCAGCGCTGCTGGCCAGACTGCCCAAGCCGCCGCTACGCCAGCGACCACGCCGCAGGCCGCCGCGCGCAGTGATCAGGCCACGGTGGCTGCTCGGGCAGCCCAGATCAAGCCGCAAGTGCCCGAGCCCGCCGGCCTGGCCGCGCGCGCCCCGGCCACAACCTCGACGGCTGCCAGCCCGGCAGCGAACTATGCCGCCAACCAGGCAGCGCCGGCTGCCGCAGGCCGCGCGGCGCAAGCCGATACGGCCCTGCTCGGTGCCCGCATGACGACGGTGCCCCTGCCAACGCAAGCCACAACATCGACATCGCCCTCGGTGCTGGCGCCGGCCCCGCTGCTGGAAGAGCCCGCGGCCGAGGCCGAGGCGTGGCTGGGGCCGCTGCGCCAAGCGGTCAAGACCAGCGGTTTGTTCTATGAAGCGCATCAGGCCCGCTGGGTGCGCGGCGAGCAAAGCCTGGCCGAACTTCAGCGCGAGCCGCAGGCCAAACTGGCCCAGGCCGAGTTCGCCGGAGCCCGGGTGGCCGAACTCGACGGCATGCCGGAGGACGCCGCACGCATGGCCGGGCGTCAGTTGCAGATGCTCGAAGGCCAGCCCTTCGTCTGGCAGGGCCAGGCCTGGCCGGGGCAGATGTTGCAGTGGCAGATCGAGGAGCGGCCCGAGGGCGAGGGCGGCGGCGAAGCGGAGCCGCCGGCCTGGCGCACCCAGATGCGCCTGAAGCTGCCGCGCCTGGGTGGTGTGTTCGCCGAGATCGACCTCATGGCGCAAGGGCTCAAGTTCCGCCTGCGGGCGGACGACCCGCAGACCCTGGCCCAGATGCGCGAGGCCTTGCCGCTGTTGACCAATCGCCTGGATGCGGCCGGTCTTGCCGTGCTCGGCGTGCAGATCGAGCCGGGGTTTGGCGAGGCAGGAGAGGGCGGTGAGCACGCCAGCTAAGCCCCTCCAGGCCGTCGCCCTGGCCTATGGCGAAACCGATGCTGCGCCGCGCGTGGTCGCCAAGGGCCGCGGCCTGCTCGCCGAGGAGATCATTCGCCGCGCCCAGGAGGCGGGGGTCTATGTCCATGAATCGCCGGAACTGGTCAGCCTGCTCATGCAGGTGGACCTTGACGAGCGCATCCCACCCACTCTTTACATCGCCGTGGCCGAGTTGCTGGCCTGGCTCTACCGTTTGGAGAAGGGCCTGCCCGAACCGGCAGCATCAACTCGATTGCAAGGCAGCCAGTAGGTCCTTCTCCAAGGCCAGGTGCACACCCGGCTCGGTCAGCGCCTCCCCCTTGAGCACGAAGACGTCTTCGGCCCGACCGCCCAGGGTATTGACCTTGGCGCTGCTGAGCTCGACTTGGTATCGGCTCAACACCCGCGCCACGTCATAGAGCAGGCCCGGCCGGTCGCCCGCCGTGAACGACAGTACGTGGCTGTTGCCGCTGTCGCTCGGACTTAAGGCGAGCTCCGGTTCGATCGGGAAATATTTCAGTTGCCGCGACAGCCGCAGTCCGCTCAGGGCCGCCAGCGGCTTCTTCGCCTTCAAGGCGGCGGCCAGTTCGTATTCGATGTAACTCAACAGATCGCGGTAAGGAATGGCCCGGTTGGCCTCGTCCATGACCACAAAGCTGTCGAGGGCGAAGCCGTCGCGCGTGGTGTGGACTTTGGCCTCCAATACCGTGTACCGCATGCCGGCGAAGAAGCCGCAGATGCGGGCGAACAGGCCGGCCTCGTCCGGGGCATAGACCAGGACCTCGGCACCCTCGCCGATCGGGGCCAGCCGGGCGCGCACGATCAACGGTTCGCCACGGCGCAGGAGCGGCAGCAGCCGGCGGGTTTGCCAGGCGATCTCCTGGGCCTCGTGGCGGAGGAAATAAACGTCATCCAGCTTCGCCCACAGGCCATCTTCCGCGCCCGCCTCGAAACCATACAGGCGCAAGGCGGCGCGAGCCTGTTCCTTCTTCGCTTCGATGTCGTCCTGGGCCGGGGCGCCGCCTTCCAGCACCCGCCGGCTGGCGAGATAGAGCTCACGCAGCAGCTTCTCCTTCCAGGCATTCCAGATCTTCGGGTTGGTACCGCGGATGTCGGCCATGGTCAGCAGATACAGGGCGGTCAAGCGCTCGACGCTGCCGCAGCGCTGGGCGAAGGCGGTGATCACCGCGGGGTCGCTCAAGTCCTCTTTTTGCGCGGTGCGCGACAGGCTCAGGTGTTCCTGCACCAGCCAGGCGACCAGGGCGACGTCCGCTTTGGCCATGCCATGCGTGATGCCGAAGCGGCGGGCGTCGACCGTGCCCAGGGTCGAGTGGTCGCCGCCGCGGCCCTTGGCGATGTCGTGGAACAGGGCGGCGAGGTAGAGCAGGTCGGGCCGGGTGAATTCGCGCATCAGCCGATGGGCGAGGGGAAACTCGTGGGCGAACTCGGTCAGCGCCAGCCGGCGCAGGTTGCGCAGCACCATCAGGGTGTGTTCGTCGACCGGGTAGATGTGCACCAGGTCGTGCTGCAACTGGCCGGTGATGCGCTCGAAGGCCGGCAGGTAGCGGCCGAGGATGCCGAGTCGGTGCAAGAGACGGGTGGCTTGGGTCACGCCGTGCGGCTCACGCAAGATGGCGAGAAAGGCGGCCCGGTTGGCCGGATTGCGGCGGAAACCGGCATCGATACGCTTGCTGGCCCGCCAGAGCGCGCGATAGGCATTCGGCGTCAGGCCCTTGAGCTCGGGGTGACGTTGCAGGACCAGGATGGTCTGGAGGATGGCCTCGGGCGCGCGATCGTACAAATCTTCGTCGGCCAAGTCGAGCAGGTTGCCGCGGTGCAGAAAGCCGGGGGCGTCGGCGATCGGTGCGATCTCGATGATCGGTTTCACTCGCTGGCGCAGGATGCCGAGCAGGAGTTCGTTGGCGAAGCTGATCTCGCGCGCGGCCTGGTAGTAGCGCTGCATCAGGAGTTCGGAGGCCCGGCGCGGTCCTTTCGCGGCCACGCCGAACTCGATGGCCAACGGCTCCTGGTATTCGAACAGCAAGCGGTCTTCGCGTCGCCGGGCGGCGAGATGCAGATGAATGCGCAGTTGGCTGACGAAACGCACCGCGCCATTCAGGCGGCGCACCTCAGCCGACTCCAGCAGGCCCTCGCGGGCCAGGCCGGCCAGATGCCAGGACAATCCCATGGCCCGGCTGACCCATTGCACGGTATGCAGGTCGCGCAGGCCGCCCGGGCTTTCCTTCAGGTTCGGCTCCAGCAGCATGGCCCGGTCGGCGAAGCGGCCATGGCGATTGCCCTGTTCCAGGAGCTTGCCTTCCATGAAGGCGAGCGGGTCGAGCTGCTGAGAGAATGCTTTTTGAAAGCGAGCGAACAGCCGCTTGTCGCCGGCGAGAAAGCGGGCCTCCAGCAGATTGGTCTGGATGGTGATGTCCTTGCGGCTCTCGTCCAGGCATTCGGACAGGCGACGCACGCTGTGGCCGATGGGCAGGCCGACGTCCCAGAGCAGGGCGATCAGCGGCTCGAAGCGGGCACAGTCGGCGTCATCCAGACTGTCGTCGAGCAGGAACAGGACATCGACGTCGGATTGGGGATACAGCTCGGCCCGGCCATAGCCGCCGACCGCGATCAGGGCGGTGGCCGGCGGCAGCTCGTGATCCTGCCAGATCTCACGCAGGACGCGGTCGACCGCCTGGCTCAGGCCCGCCAGCAGCGTGGCCGGGCGGCGATGGGAGAGATAGCTTCGATACAGGCTGTCGCGCGCGGTCTGCAACTCCGCCCGCCAATGGGCGAGGCGCTCAGCCCCGACGTTCATGCCGCCACGAAGGCCGGCGGCGGCGGGCTGCCGGCGGAGACGGTGAGCACCTCGTAGCCGGTCTCGGTGACCAGGATGGTGTGCTCCCACTGGGCCGACAGGCTGTGGTCCTTGGTCACGATGGTCCAGCCGTCATTCATCATGCGGATGTCGCGCCGGCCGGCGTTGATCATCGGCTCGATGGTGAAGATCATCCCCGTTTGCAGCATGGCGCCGGTGCCGGCCTTGCCGTAGTGCAGTACCTGCGGTTCCTCGTGGAACTGGCTGCCGATGCCGTGGCCGCAGAATTCGCGCACCACCGAGAAGCCGTTGGCCTCGGCATACTGTTGGATGGCATGGCCGATGTCGCCGAAGTGGATGCCCGGCTTGACCATCTGGATGCCCTTCCACATGCATTCGTAGGTGTTGTCGATCAGCCGCTTGGCCAGGATGCTGGGGGTGCCGACGGCGAACATGCGCGAGGTGTCGCCATGCCAGCCGTCCTTGATCACTGTGATATCGAGGTTGACGATGTCGCCCGCGCGCAGCTTCTTGGCGCCGGGCACGCCGTGGCAGACCTGGTGGTTGACCGAGGCGCAGATCGATTTCGGGTAGGGCTGGTGGCCGGGCGGCGCGTAATTGAGCGGGGCCGGGATCGTGCCCTGCACGTCGACCATGTAGTCGTGGCAGAGCTTGTCCAGTTCCTCGGTGGTGATGCCGGGCTGGACGAAGGGCGTGATGTAGTCGAGCACCTCGGAGGCCAGGTGGCCGGCGACGCGCATCTTTTCGATTTCTTCCGGGGTTTTGATGACGATGGACATGCTGGTTTTTTCCGGCCCTGTTGGCGTTGCCCGAGTGATCCGGGCTTGGCTGCTATTGTACTGCGCCTCGTGTCAGGCCGCTGCCTTGGCCCTGTTTTCTCCAGGGCTTTTTGGTGGTCAGGCGCTGGGGCGCTGCTCGAAACCGAGGTATTCACCCTCGGCCTCGTTGATCGTCACCCGTTCGACGCGAGCCTTGGGCGGGCCGTTATGGGCCCAGGCGATGACTGCCTCGACGGCCTCGGCCTCGCCCTGCACCAAGGCCTCGACCGTGCCGTCGTGCCGGTTGCGCACCCAGCCGGTGACGCCCAGGCGCTCGGCCTCCCGGCACATGGAGTCGCGGAACCAGACACCCTGGACGCGGCCGTGTATGCGCAGGTTTTTGGTCTGCCTCATGCCTTCTCGCCCCACACCGCGTAGATGGGGTCGGAATAGGCCATGCGGTCGGCGTACTTGTCGTCCTCCGGCCGGGGCAGGCCGACCAGGGAGAAGGTGGCCAGATTCCTGAAGCCGTCGGCACGGTGGAAATACTCCAGCACCAGGCCCATGCGTTCGAAGGAGTGGCAGTCTTCCCAGACCCGGATCACCTTGGGCGGGAAATAGCGGTTGGAGAAGGTCAGCATGAACGGCGCACCCGGCTTCAGCACCCGCGCCACCTCCTGAAAGACTTCGATGGGCCGGGTGAGGTATTCGACCGAGACGGTGCAGACCGCGGCATCGAATTGGTCGTCGGCGAAGGGTAGCTGGGGCGCTTGGTTGAGGTCGTGCAGCAACCGCTGGTTCAGGCGCGGGTTCGCCGCCAGTTCCTCCGCATTCATGCCCAGTCCGGTGACATGCGCGGGCTCGGCCAGGTCGAGGTGTGATTTCCAACTGGTCATCAGGTCGAGCACGCGGGCGCCTTTCGGCAGCAGCCGGCCGTAGAGCTTTTCCACTTGCTTGATGGCGAGGCGGTCCAGGTGATCGACCAGGCGGGCCTTGGCATAGAACTCGGCATCGCTGGAAGGATCGCTGCGGGCGAAGGGAAAATCGGCGAAGAAATCGGTCGGCTCGCCACGCCAGCGGGCCTGCATGCCCGGGCCCTTGCCGGCGATGAGTTCGGCGATGTCGCTGGCACGGCCGCCGGTCTCGGCGCCGGCCTGCCAAGCATCGAGGATGCGGACATCCAGCGTCAGCTCGCGGCCGGCCAGGGGGTGGTTGAGGTCCGCCGTCAGACTATCGCCCTGCACGCGGCCGATGCGGAAGGGCGTCATGTCCTCGGAATAGATGTCCTTCACCCCGGCGATGAAGCCGCGCGGGTAGAAGCGGCCGGCGCGCGGCTCGATCAGGCTGCGCGGCCGGTGTTGCCGGTTGAACCGCTTGTCGGCGATGTCCAGGCAGTCGCCGGCGGCGTAGGCCGGTGCCAGGCCGCCGGGCAGGCAGTGCAGGCGCTCGGCGTGGCCGACCGGCTTGTTGAGCACGGCGGCCTCGAGCTCGGGCGGGAAATAGTCGCGCCAGAGATTGACCGGGTTGGCGACGTAGAGGTCGGTGTGGCGCGCCTGCTCCGACTGCCAGTGCAGGGCGAACTCGATGCTGGCCAGGGCGCGGGTCGAGGTGTGCTCGACCCGGCTGCGCGGCTGGGCGGTCTGGCTGGCCGCCTCGGCCAGGGACAGGAATTCGTTGCTGATGATGTCCATGGCGCTTTGAGCGGCGATCGGCCGGTGAGTTTCCTACTTCACCCGCATGCCCGGCTGGGCGCCGCTGTCGGGCGCGAGCAGGAAGGGGCCGCCGCGCTCGTCGGAGGCGGCCAGCACCATGCCTTCGGACAGGCCGAACTTCATCTTGCGCGGGGCGAGGTTGGCCACCATCACGGTCAGCCGGCCGACCAGGTCTTCCGGCTGGTAGGCCGACTTGATGCCGGCGAACACCGTGCGTGTAGCGGTGCCGATGTCGAGCGTGAGCTTGAGCAGCTTCTCCGCACCCTCGACATGGGAGGCCGCGACGATCTTGGCGATGCGCAAATCGACCTTGCTGAAGTCGTCGATGTTGATGACGGGCGATTCGGCCTCGGTCTTGGCCGACTGCTGCTGGTGTTCGGCATGGCGCTGCTGCGAATGCGGTTCCGGCGTCGGCGCCGGCACCAGGGTCTGTTTGTTGTCTTCGATCATGGCCTCGATCTGCTTGGGGTCGATGCGGGTCATCAGGTGTTTGTACTCGTTGATGGCGTGGCCGCTCAATAACGTACTGGCGTCTCTCCATTTGAATGGCGCGACGTTGAGGAAGGCCTCGACGTTCTCGGCCAGCTTGGGCAGCACCGGCTTGAGATAAAGCGTGAGCAGGCGGAAGGCGTTGAGCGCCACGGTGCAGACCTCGTGCAGCTCGGCCTCGCGGCCTGCCTGCTTGGCGATCTCCCAGGGCTTGTTGCTATCGACGTACTGGTTGGCCAGATCGGCCAGGGCCATCACCTCGCGCAGGGCGCGGCCGTACTCGCGCGCCTCGTACAGCTCGGCGATGCCGCCTGCGGCCTGCTGCATCCGGGCCAACAGTTCCTGGCCCGCCGGCACCTGGCCGAGCTTGCCGCCGAAGCGCTTGGCGATGAAGCCGGCCGAACGGCTGGCGATGTTGATGAACTTGCCGACCAGGTCCGAGTTCACCCGGGCGCTGAAGTCGTCCAGGTTGAGGTCGATGTCCTCCATGGCGCTGCCCAGCTTGGCCGCGTAGTAATAACGCAGCCACTCGGGGTTGAGGTGCTTGAGATAGCTCTCGGCAGTGATGAAGGTGCCGCGCGACTTGGACATCTTCTGGCCGTTGACGGTGAGGAAGCCGTGGGCGAACACGCCGCTCGGCGTGCGCTGGCCGGAGAACTCCAGCATGGCCGGCCAGAACAGGGCGTGGAAATAGAGGATGTCCTTGCCGATGAAGTGGTAGAGCTCGGCCTGGGAGTCCTTGTGCCAGAAGGCGTCGAAGTCGAGGCCCTTATCCATGCAGAGCTTCTTGAAGCTGGCCATGTAGCCGACCGGGGCGTCGAGCCAGACATAGAAATACTTGCCCGGGGCGCCGGGGATCTCGAAGCCGAAGTAGGGCGCGTCGCGCGAGATGTCCCAGTCGCTCAATCCTGCGGTGAACCACTCGTCCATCTTGTTGGCGGCCTCGGCCTGCAGGGTGCCGCTGCGGGTCCAGTCCTTGAGGAAGCTCTCGCATTTGCCCAGGGCGAAGAAGTAGTGCTCGGACTCCTTGCGCACCGGTTTGGCGCCGGACACGGCGGAATAGGGGTCGACCAGGTCGGTCGGCGCATAGGTGGCGCCGCAGGCCTCGCAGGAGTCGCCGTACTGGTCCTTGGCGCCGCACTTGGGGCAGTTGCCCTTGATGAAGCGGTCGGGCAGGAACATCGCCTTGTCCGGGTCGTAGAACTGCTCGATGGTCCGCTGTTCGATCAGGCCGGCCTCGCGCAGGCGCAGGTAAATCTGGCTGGAGAATTCGCGGTTCTCCGGCGAGTTGGTCGAGTAGTAGTTGTCGAAGCCGACATGGAAGCCGTCGAAGTCGCGCTTGTGCTCGTGCCAGACCCGGTCGATCAGCTGCTCGGGGCTGATGCCCTCCTTCTCGGCGCGCAGCATGATCGGCGTGCCGTGGGTGTCGTCGGCGCAGACATACCAGCATTCGTGGCCGCGCATCTTTTGGAAGCGGACCCAGATGTCGGTCTGGATATATTCGACCAGATGGCCCAGGTGGATGCTGCCGTTGGCATAGGGTAGGGCGGAGGTGACGAGGATTTTTCTCTGCGAGGCGGGCATTTTGCGTGTCATGAACGGCGTTTCATTTCAGAATGGCGGCTATTTTACGCGTTCGGAGGCATTTCTTTGGCATCCAATCGGGCGGGCGCCCTGAATCCCGGGGTGAAGAAGCGCGAGGTCTGGGCCTGGGCCATGTACGACTTCGCCAATTCCGGTTACACCACGGTGGTGATCACCGCGGTCTACAACGCCTTCTTCGTCGCGGTGATCGCGGCCAACGCGGCTTGGGCGAGCTTCGCCTGGAGCGCGGCGCTGGCCGTGTCCTACGCTGGGATCATGGTCACCGGCCCGCTGCTCGGGGCCTATGCCGACCGGCATGGCGCCAAGAAGAAATTGCTGCTGCTGTCCACCGTCGGCTGCGTCGTCGGCACCGTCCTCTTGGCCTGGCCGGCGCCGGGGGAGGTGGTCTTCGCCATGGTGCTGATCGCCTTGTCCAACTTCTTCTTCGGCACCGGCGAGAACCTGATCGCCGCCTTCCTGCCGGAGCTTGCGCGCGGCCGGGCCATGGGCCGGGTTTCCGGCTGGGGTTGGGGCGTCGGTTATTTCGGCGGGCTCTTGGTGCTGGCGCTCGCCCTGGCCCATGTCAGCCAGGTACAGGCCGCCGGCGGCAGCGCCCAGGACTTCGTGCCCGGGGTGATGTTCCTCACCGCCGGCCTGTTCGCCCTGTGCGCCTTGCCGACCTTCCTATTCTTGCGCGAGCGGGCGTTGCCCCAGGCCCAGGCCGCCGGCTTTGCCCGCGATGCCTTCCGCCGGGTGGCCGACAGCCTCGGCCATGCCCGGCAACATCGCGACCTGTTCCGCTTCCTCATCTGCATCGTGTTCTACCAGGCCGGCATCCAGGCGGTGATCGCGCTGGCCGCCATCTACGCCCAGCAGGCCATGCACTTCGACACCAAGCAGACCATCCAACTCATCCTGGTGGTCAACGTCACCGCCGCCATCGGCGCCCTGGGCTTCGGTTACGTGCAGGACCGCATCGGCCACAAGCGGGCGATCGGGTTCACCTTGGTGGGGTGGTTGTTCATGGTGGCGCTGGCCTACACCGCGACCGAGCCGGGCCGCTTCTGGCTGGCGGCCAATGTCGCCGGCCTGTGCCTGGGGGCTTCGCAGTCGGCCGGCCGCGCCTTCGTCGGTTATTTGAGCCCGGCTGACCGCCGTGCCGAGTTCTTCGGCCTCTGGGGCCTGGCGGTGAAGCTCTCCTCCATCCTCGGCCCCATGACCTACGGCGCGGCCGTATGGGCCAGCGGCGGCAATCACCGCCTGGCCATGCTGTTCACCGGCGTCTATTTCCTGGCCGGCCTGGTTCTGCTGCTGGGCATCGATGTGCAGCGCGGCCGCCGGGCGGCGCTGCGGCGAGCCTTATAAGCGCTTGATCTTCTCCAGCACCGCCTGGGCGTGGCCGTCGGCCGTGACGTTGTACTCGACGTCGGCCAGCCGGCCGGCCTTGTCGATGATGAAGGTGGAGCGGACGATGCCCGGCTTCTTCTCGCCGTTCTTCTCCTTCAGCTGCCAGACGCCGTAGCGCTCGCACAGCTCGCCCGTGGTGTCGGCCAGCAGCCCGACCTTGAGCCCGAATTTGCCGATGAAGGCCCGGTGGCTCTCGCAGGAGTCCTTGCTGACGCCGAACACCACGGTGTCGAGCTTGTCGAATTCCTGGATCAGGGCGGTGAACTGGTTGGCCTCGATGGTGCAGCCCGGGGTGTCGTCCTTGGGATAGAAGTAGAGCACCACGTTCTTCTTGCCCTTGAATGTGGCCAGATCGATGGTCTGGCCGTCCTGGTCGGCGCAGGCAAAGCCGGGTGCGTCCTGATTCTTGCTCAGCATGATGGAGCTCCTCGAATAATGGGGTTATGGCCGGATTAAACGTCGGTGCCTGGCGGTCGGCAAGCACAAGCCATTTCGCTTTGTGCAAATGGCGATTGCTCCCGGCCAATCGACCGTATACAATGCCGACCTCTTTAGGCGCGTAGCTCAGCTGGTTAGAGCATCACCTTGACATGGTGGGGGTCGTTGGTTCGAGTCCAATCGCGCCTACCAGCTACATCCAAAAGCCAGACCCGTTCTGGCTTTTGTTGTTTTAGGGGTTTGGCACGATGCCCGTTATCCGTCTTCCCGATGGCTCCGAGCGCAGCTTCGACGAGCCGGTGACCGTGGCCCAGGTGGCGGCCGACATCGGCGCCGGCTTGGCCCGGGCCGCCCTGGCCGGCAAGGTCAACGGCCAGTTGGTCGATACCTCCTTCCGCATCGATAACGACGCCGAGCTAGCCATCGTCACCGACAAGGATGCCGAGGGGCTGGACCTCATCCGCCATTCCATGGCCCACCTCATGGCCTATGCGGTGAAAGAGCTGTTCCCCGAGGCCCAGGTCACCATCGGCCCGGTGATCGAAGACGGCTTCTACTACGACTTCTCCTACAAGCGCCCGTTTACTCCGGAAGACCTGGCCGCCATCGAAAAGCGCATGGCCGAGCTGGCCAAGAAGGACATCCCGGTCAGCCGCGAGGAGTGGGACCGCGATCAGGCCGTGGCTTTCTTCAAGTCCATCGGCGAGCACTACAAGGCCGAGATCATCGCCAGCATTCCCGCTGGCCAGACCATCTCGCTCTACCGGGAGGGCGATTTCGTCGACCTCTGCCGCGGCCCGCACGTGCCCTCGACCGGCAAACTCAAGGTATTCAAGCTGATGAAGGTGGCGGGGGCCTATTGGCGCGGCGACTCCAACAACGAGATGCTCCAGCGCATCTACGGCACCGCGTGGGCCAAGAAGGAAGACCTGGACGCCTACCTGCACCGCCTGGAAGAGGCGGAGAAGCGCGACCACCGCCGCCTGGGCAAGCAGCTCGACCTCTTTCACATGCAGGACGAGGCGCCGGGCATGGTGTTCTGGCACCCGCACGGCTGGGTGGTCTGGCAGGAGATCGAGCAGTACATGCGGGACAAGTTCCGCGAGTACGGTTATCAGGAAGTAAAGACCCCGACCGTGATGGACCGCACGCTGTGGGAGAAGTCCGGCCACTGGGAGAACTACCG
>JACAEC010000176.1 GCA_013389055.1 Hydrogenophilaceae bacterium | reverse complement strand
GTCCGGCTCGGTCGAGCCGGACGGGTCAAGACTATAGAAACTTAGATGTTGCTGTCAAAAAAAGAGGTGAGCTGGGATTTCGACAGGGCGCCGACCTTGGTCGCCTCGACGCCGCCATTCTTGAACACCATCAGGGTGGGAATGCCGCGGATGCCGTATTTCGGCGGGGTTTGCTGGTTTTCGTCGATGTTCAGCTTGCAGACCTTGACCCGGCCGGCGTACTCCTTGGCCACCTCGTCCAGGATCGGGGAGATCATCTTGCAGGGGCCGCACCAGTCCGCCCAGTAATCGACCAGAACGGGCAGCGGGGATTGCAGCACCTCCTGCTCGAAGGTGTCGTCAGTTACATAATGGATATGCTCGCTCATTACGGACCTCGTCAATCAATTCGTGGGGTACTTGGCAGGGAGTACAATGGCCAAAGCGGATTTTTGCCGCTATCCTAATCCAAAATGCCCAAACTGGGAAAGGCGTCATGACCTACGTTGTTACCGAAAACTGCATTAACTGCAAATTCACTGACTGCGTCGATGTGTGTCCGGTGGATTGCTTCCACGAAGGCCCCAATTTCCTGGTGATCGACCCCGAGGAATGCATCGATTGCACCTTGTGCGTGGCCGAGTGCCCGGCCGAGGCGATCTTTGCCGAGGACGACGTGCCGGACGATCAGCGCCAGTATATCCAGATCAATGCCGATCTGGCCAAAGGCTGGCCGGTGATCATCGAGAAAAAAGAGCCCCTGCCGGATGCCGATGCCTGGCTGGGCAAGCCCGGCAAAGGCGATCTGCTCAAACGCTGAGTTTGCGGTAATCGAGAAAAGCCCGGCCGCGGCCGGGCTTTTTTATTGCTCAACTGCAAGAGCAGCTATCGCTCCCAGCGGCGCGGCTTTGCTGGATCGGCGGGCAAGGCACGGTGCCGTAGGAGCAATACACGCAGCAGTCGCCCGGCTTGGGCCGCAGGACTTGGTGGCAGTTCTCGCACTCGTAGAACCACTGGCAGGCATCGGTGGGCATGCGCTCGCTCTTGGCGTGGCCGCAATGCGGGCAGGTAATGGTCGAGTCGGGGATGATCTCGCCGCTCATTTGGATACTCCCTTGGTCGGCCCGATCGGCTTAGACGGGTAGCCGGCCTGTTCGGTGACTTTGGCCAATGATTTGATCGTGGTTTTGGCGTCATCGTAGACCACCACGGCTTCTTTCTTATCGAAATTCACGGCCACGCGGCTCACCCCTGGGGCTTTGTCCAAGGCCTTTTTCACCGTGACCGGACAGACGGCGCAATACATGCCGGGCACCGAGAGGGTGATGGTCTTTTGAGCAGCCAGTGCGGTGGCAGCCAAGCTCAATAGCAATGCGGGAATCAATAACAGTCTTTTCATGGCGAACTCCTAATAAAACAATGGGGCAAGGTAGGGCGAGGCCAGGGCTGCCAGCAGCAGGATTGCAGCCACGATGAAGATGGTCTTGTAGACACGCCGGGTCCCGGGCAGGGCACAGGCCTTGCCGGGCGTGCATGGTTCAATTGGCTGCCAGATGCGCTGATAGGCGAGGAACAGCAGGATGACCGCGGCGCCCAGCAGGTAAGGCCGGAATGGCTCGAAGGCCTGCAATTGGGCCAGCCAGGAGCCGCCCAGGCCGATCGAGACCAAGACCAGGGGGCCCAGACAGCAGGCCGAACCCAGCAGGGCGGCCAGGCCGCCGGCGGCCAATAGACCGGCGGGGGTGTTGCGTTCGTTCATACAGCACCATAAAAGTTGCGGGATGGCGTAACCTTAATTCCGTAGCCAAGTACGGAGTCAAGGCCATGACAGGGCGGGAGTTGCAACTGACCATCGGGGGCCTGGCCAAGGCGGCCGGGGTCAATGTCGAGACGGTGCGCTACTACCAGCGGCGCGGCCTGTTGTCGGAGCCGGACCGGCCGCTGGGCGGGATTCGGCGCTATGGCCAGGCGGCACTGGATCGACTGGGCTTCATCAAATCGGCCCAAAGGCTGGGCTTCAGTCTGGACGAGGTCGCTCTCTTGCTCGTGCTGGACGATGGTGCCAACTGCCAAGAGGCCCAGGCCATCGCCGAGCAGAAGCTGGCCGAGGTGCGCGGGCGCATTGCCGATCTGCAGCGCATCGAGACGGCCTTGCAGCAAATGGTGCAAACCTGCGCCGCGCGAGCGGGCACGGTTTCCTGTCCCATGATCGGGGCCTTGCTCGGTCGCTAAGAGCAGGCTCGGCCATCTGGACTATTCATTTCGCAGTGGGTTGCGAATATAGTGTCGCTTAGCCGCCCAGGCGGGTCACGATCTCGGAGAAGGTCGGGCCTGACGATCCGTTCGGGGAGAGACGGAGGCGGTGCCAATAATCAAATCGAGGCTTGAGAATGACCCTACGGCGGCAGTTGTTCATCGGTCTGTCCATCGTCTTTCTATTCATTTGCGGTAGCCTGCTGCTGGTCACGGTGCATGCCACGCGCGACTATCTCGAACAGCAACTGGCCTCGCATGCCCAGGACACCGCGACGGCGTTGACCCGGGTGCTGGCCGAGGCCATGGCCAAGGACGACCGCGTCCTGGCCGAAACCCAGATCGCCGCCGTCTTCGACCGCGGCTATTTCCAGCAAATCGCCGTGCTCTCCACCGGCGGCGCCCGTCTGGTCGGCCGGGAACTGCCGCCCCGCATCGAAGGCGTGCCGCTCTGGTTCGCCAAGCTGTTCAGCTTGAAAACCCCTGTGGGCGAGGCCTTCCTCACCGCCGGCTGGCGCCAAATGGGCAAGGTCATCGTCACCAGCCAGCCCACCTTCGCCTATCAGCACCTCTGGAAGAGCACGACCGCCATGTTCTGGTGGATCTTCGGCATCTATCTGCTGACCTTGCTGGCTACCCGCATCCTGTTGCGGCTGATCCTGGAGCCGCTGCTCAGTATTGAAAGAACCGCGCTGGCGATCGGCCAGAAGCGCTTCGAGCAGATCGAGGCCATTCCCAAGGCGCGCGAATTGCAGAGCGTGGTCGTCGCGATGAACGACCTGTCGCGGCGGGTCGCCAGCATCCTCGACGAAGAAACCGCGCGGGCCGATCAATATCGCAAAGAGGCCTATGAGGACGAGGTGACCCATCTGGACAACCGGCGCAGCTTCTACCTCCGGTTGAATCAGGTGCTGGCGGCGGATTACGGCTTCGCCGGCGGCGTGCTGATCATGGTTCAGTTGGATGGCTTGGAGCAATACAACACCGAATACAGTTACACGCGGGGCAACAGCCTGCTCGCAGTGATGGCGCAGGCCGCGCGCGAAGCCCTGGGCGAACGCGCTGTTATCATGGCCCGCATGGGCGGTTCCACCTTCGCCTTCCTCTGTCTGGACATCGAGAAGGCGCAATGCGAAACGCTATATCAGGAGTTGCAGGCGCGGATGGACGCCGTGCTGCTGCACAGCGAGGCCTTCCACCATGTCTTCTACAGCATCGGCGTGGCCTATTTCCATCACGGCGAGCCGCATAGCCAGATCCTCGGCCGGGCCGACTTGGCCATGGAGACGGCACGGCAGTCGGGTCAGAACGCGGTCAAGGTCTTGGGCGACGACCTGCCCGAATCGGCCTCGATGGGCTCGTTCAGTTGGCGCATGATCATCCAGAGCGCCCTGGAGGAAGACCGCTGGGTCCTGCTGGGCCAGCCGGTCGTCAATTTGAACGATCACTCCGTGCTGCACCATGAAATGGTGGCCCGCCTGGTCGATGCCCAGGACAACCTGATCCCGGCCGCCCACTTCCTGCCCATGGCCCAGCGCCACAACTTCATGGTCCAGATCGACCGCGCCCTGATCACGCTGACCCTGAGCCGGCTGGCCGATGGGCAAAACGGTATCCGCCAAGTGGCGGTCAACGTCTCCGCCCAGGGCATCGGCGATGACGCCTTCCTCGACTGGCTGGAGGCGAGGCTGCGCCAGCTGGGGCCGCAGGCCGCGCGCATCGCCTTCGAACTGACCGAGTTTGCCTGCACCCGGGACAAGGAGGCCACGCGCCGGTTCATGTCGCTGGTGCATGAGTATGGCGCCCAATTCGGCATCGATCAGTTCGGGCTCGACCCGCAATCGCCCAACGTCCTGCGGCAATTCCCGCCGAACTATCTGAAGCTGGACGGCGGCCTGGTCCGCGAACTGCCGCACAACGAGGATAGCCGGCTGGTGCTCAAATCCATCCTCCATCTGGCGCGCTCCCTCGGCGCCCTGGTCATCGCCCAGCACGTGGAGGACGAGGCCTTGGTCGCGACGCTCAGGGAGAATCAGGTCGATGCTGCGCAGGGCTACCACTTCGGCAAGCCCGAGCGCATCTGACGGCCCCTGCCCAGAGTTCGGCGGTCTCGATCATGCTGCATCCCCTTCCTTGGCTAATGGCGCTGCTGGCCGGCGCCCTCACCGCGCTGTCCATCGTGGTGCTGGCCAGATATGCCGGCCGCTTGTCGTTGTTGGATATTCCCAATGGCCGCAAGCGGCATCAGGTGCAGACCCCCGTGGTGGGTGGCCTGGCGGTGGCCATCGGGTTTTTCGCCAGCGCCCTGGCCGGCGGCTATTGGGGTGCGATCTCGCCGGCCTTTTGGCTGGCCGGCGCCATGCTCCTGGCGACCGGCATGCTCGACGACATGCACGAATTCAGTTCCAAGCCGAAGTTCGCCATTCAAATCGCGGCTGGCCTGATGGTGATCTACTGGGGTGGCGGCCTGCTGCACGACCTGGGCGATCTGTTCGGCTTCGGCAATATCAAGCTGGGCTGGGCGGCGGTGCCCTTCACCGTCTTCGGCATCATCGGCGTCATCAATGCCATAAATATGATTGATGGCATCGACGGTTTAGCGGGGCTGTTGACCCTCGGCAGTCTCCTGGGCTTCGCCGCCATCGCCCAATCCGGCGGCCTGACCGGCGATGTCGCGCTGATCCTCATGCTCGCGGCTGCCTTGGCGGCATTTCTGGCCTTCAACCTGCGCACGCCCTGGCACAGCCGGGCCACCGTGTTCATGGGCGATGCCGGCACCCTGTTGTTGGGTTTCGTGTTGGCCTGGTATGCCGTCACTCTTGCCAACCACCCGGCCGGGGTGATGCAGCCGGTGACGGCGCTATGGCTGCTGGCCATCCCTTTGTTCGATGCCGTACGCATGACCGCCAAGCGGCTGTGTCGGGGCAGCAACCCCTTTGCCGCCGACCGCGAACACCTGCATCACCTGCTGATGGGTTTTGGCCTGCCGACCATTAAGGTGGTGGTAATAGTGGGCGGGGTACACTGTGGTTTTGTCGCCTTCGGCCTGGCCAACGAATTCTGGCTGCATTGGCCGGAGCATGTGATGTACCTGGGATTTTTGTTACTATTTGCCGGGTATGTCGTGTTGCTAAGGCAACTTCAGGCTAGGCTCGCTGCGGACCCCGCCAAAGAGTTCCCGCCTCCAGGTTGCAGCCGACTGAAAAAAATAATTTTCGGGTGAAGAGTTCTTAGCGGTACCTCAGATTGAAAGGGCATTACGATGAAAGTGAAGACCAGCGCACACCGGCCCTGGCTGACCCTGCTCATGACGGCCCTGCTCGCGCAGATGGCCTGGCTGCCCGCCAGCCAGGCGGCTGACGCGCCTGCTGCCCCTGCTGCGCAAGCACAGCAAGGTGAAGCCGAAGCGGCAGGCACGACAACCGGCGGCATCCCGCCCGCGCCCTCGGTCGGCGGCGGTGGCTTGTTCGATGTCAGTACTGGCTCCGGCCAGCAGGCCTTCACCCCCGGCTATGAGGCCAGCGGCATCGGCGGCGGCTTCGGCGGCGAGGTGGTCGGCGTCGGCATGACCGCCCCGGTGCGCGGCGCGCCCATCGTCTCCGGCGGCGTCTTCATCTACCCGGGCTTGGGCCTGAGCCTGGGCAACAACGACAACGTCACCGGCGCCAGCGCCAACGAGATCGATTCCACCTTCTATTCCCTGCGCCCGCAGGTGGTGGCCGAGGTCAAGACCCGGGGCGACCGCTACACCGCCAGCTATGCCGGCAATTTCACCCGCTACCAGGACAGCTCGAACGACGATTTCGATCACAACGACCTGCAATTGGCTGGCGACAACGTCTTCACCAGCCGGGCGGCTCTGGGCTGGGGTATCGGCTACATCCAACGCACCGACCCGCGCGGCGCGACCGACCGCCCCACCTCGACCAGCCCCGACAAGTGGCATTCGCCGATCGCGCGCGCCCTGTTCGCCTACGGCGCGAAGGGTGCTACCGGCCGGATCGAGGTCGAGGCCAGTCTGCAGGACAAGACCTACGACAACAATCGCACCTATACCCGCAGCTCCGATGTCGAGCTGCGCAACCTAGCCGGCCGCTTCTTCTACCGCGTGGCGCCCAAGACCTCGGCCTTGGTGGAAGTGCGCGATACCGAAGCCGATTACAAGTTGAGCACTTCCACCCAGGACAACAACGAGCGCCGCTATTACGTGGGTGCCACCTGGGAGGCGACCGCCGCCACCACCGGCATCGTTAAGGTCGGTCGTTTGGAGAAGAAATATGATGCTGCCGGCGTGCAGGATTTCTCGGGCAGCAGCTGGGAAGGCACCATCCGCTGGCAGCCGCTCACCTACACGGCGTTCGACCTGACCACTTCCAAGTCCACCTCGGATTCGACCGATACGGCCTCTTACGACTACATCGTGAACAAGAACATCAGCCTGGCCTGGAACCACATGTGGAGCAGCTATCTGGGCACCCGGGTGAACGTGGGCCGCTTGAAGTCCGACTTTGCCGCCAGCACCCGCAGCGACGAAACCACCAGCTATGGCTTCGCCGTGATGTACCAGTGGCGCCGCTGGCTGCAGGTGGGTCTGGATTGGAGCCACACCAAGCGCGACTCCAATGACAATGCCAACGACTTCACCCGCAACGTCACCATGCTGACCCTGGAAGGCACCTTATAACGACAAGGCATTTGGGAACTTCGTTTCCGGGCGCCCGCTCAATTGACAATTGTGGGCGCCCGATAGCCGCTCCCCGGCCGAATCAGGAAGTCTTTGTATACCGATGATTAAAACAGTCGTGATGCGCTTTTTCCTCGGCATCGCTTGGTTTTTGATGCTTTTCCTCAGTGCGGCCCATGCAGAGGGACCGGTCGTAGCCGAACCCGCGCGCGACCCCATCGACGAGCAGGTTCTGGCGGCTAACTACGCCTCGAGCTACAAGCAGGGGGCGGGCGACCTGATCACCATCGTCGTGTTCGGCGAAGCAGACCTCAGCAAGGAAAAGATCCGGCTGACCGATGCGGGTACCGTGCCCTATCCCGTGCTCGGCGAGATCCAGATCCTGGGCCTGACGGTTGGCGATCTCGAGCGCAAGATCACCGACGGCCTGCGTGGCCGTTATCTGGTCAACCCGCGGGTCTCGGTGCAGATCGAGGAATACCGGCCCTTCTATATCAACGGCATGGTCTATAAACCTGGTGGTTACCCGTTCCAGCCAGGCCTGACGGTGCGCAAGGCCGCCTCGATCGCCGGGGGCTTCAGGGAACGTGCCTCCTTGCAAAAGCTGTTTATCATCCGCGAGGGCGACCCCGCGCAAAGGCCACAGAAGGTGGACCTCAACACCCAGGTCAATCCCGGTGACATCATCACCGTGGAAGAGAGTTTCTTCTGATCGCCTGCGGTCGGCATGAAGCTTCGGTCCCCCTGCGCCGCACCATTTTGAACACTGCCTTGTTGATAGAGAGTTGCGCCACATGAATGCATCCGCCTCACAGGAAACCCTGCAGCAGCAGGTTTTCGCCGACGAAGCGCAGGCCGACGAGGACAAGCTCGACCTCCTGGAATATTGGCGCAGCATCGCCAAGCGCAAATGGCCCATCCTGGGCTTCGCCTTCTCGGTTGCGGTAGTGGCGACGGTCATCGTGTTCGTCATGACCCCGATCTACCGCTCGACCGTGACCGTGCTGATCGAGGCCGGCAAGAACAAGGTGGTGTCGATCGAGGATGTCTATAGCGGGGCCTCGCAGAATCGCGAATATTTCCAGACCCAGGTCGAAATCCTCAAATCGCGCGAAGTGGCCCTGAAGGCCATCGCCAAGCTCAAGCTTTGGGAGCGGCCGGAATACGACCCGCGAAACAAGGAAGCGGGCCCGATCCAGGGGTTGCTGGAGGCGATTGGATTTGCGGCAGAGCTCACCCCGCCGACCTGGACCGAGGCGAGCCTGAGTGCCGCGATCTATCCGAAATTCGCCAGCCAGGTGGACATCGAGCCCGTACGCTTGAGTCAGTTGGTCAAAATCAGCTTCGACAGCGAAGACAAGGCATTGGCCGCGCGTGCCGCCAACACCCTGGCCCAGGTTTATATCGAGAATGACCTGGAAACCCGCTTCGAGATGACCAACAAGGCCAGTACCTGGCTGCAGGAACGGCTAAGTTCATTGCGCCAGAATTTGGCCGCCTCGGAGCGTGCCTTGCAGGAATACCGGGATCGCACCGGCATCGTGGCGGCTGAGCAGGCAGCGCAAAGCGGAGCCGGTTTGCAGATCGCAGGCGCCACCCAGCGGCTGATCGATGCCCGCGTGCGGCGTGCCGAAATGGAAAGCGCCTACAACCAGATCAAGAATGCGGATAAGAACGCAGACCTCAGTGCGCTGCCGGCAGTGCTGCGCAACCCCCTCGTGGCCGAGGCCAAGCGGCAGGAGTCGGAGGCCGAGAGCAAGCTGTCCGAGCTTTCGCAGCGCTATGGCCGGGAGCATCCGAAGATCGTTCAGGCCGAGGCCGAATTGAGGGCGGCCCGGGACAATGTGCAGCGCAGGGTAGATACCGTCGTTGCCAGCGTCACCCGCGAATATGAGGTCGCCAGGGATACCGAGCGCACGCTCGAGGGCATGGTCTACCAGGCGCGAGGCCTGGTGCAGAACATCAACCGCAAGGAATTCGAGTTGAATGCATTGGAGCGCGAGGTCGAAGCCAACCGCCAGATGTACGACATGTTCATGAAGCGGTCTAAGGAGACCAGTGTCGCGGGTGACCTGCAAAGCGCCGTGGCGCGCGTGGTCGACCCTGCCGTGGTGAGCAACAGCCCGGTCAAACCGAAGAAACAACTGATCATCCTGATGGCGGCCATGCTGGGCTTGCTGGGCGGCGCCCTCACCTCGCTGCTGATCGACCGCCTGGACAACACGCTGAAGACCACCGAGGATGTCGAGGCCAAGCTCAAGCACCCGTTGCTGACCACCTTGCCGATACTGGCCAAGAAGGATGCGGAGCACACCTCGCATATCTTCATCGACGAGCCGGATTCGGTCTATTCGGAGGCGATTCGCACCGCCCGCACCGGCGTGCTGCTCTCGGCACTCGATGCGCCCAGCCGGGTGCTGGTGATCAGCTCCAGCCTGCCCGGCGAGGGCAAGACCACCTTCGCCATCAACCTGGCGCTGGCCCATGCCCACACCAAGAAGACCCTCCTGCTCGATGCCGACATGCGCCGCCCCACCGTGGCCAAGCGCCTGAATCTGGCGCCCGGCAGCAAGGGCCTGTCCAACTTCGTTTCGGGCGCGGCCGATCTGAAGGAATGCGTGCAGATGGTGGCGGGCACCAATCTGGCCGTGCTCGGCGCCGGCACCGTGCCGCCCAACCCGCTGGAATTGCTCTTGTCGCAGAAATTCAAGGATGCCTTGGCGCGCCTGCAGCAGGTGTTCGACATCATCGTGATCGACTCGCCCCCGGTCGAGCTGGTCTCCGATGCCATGGTGCTGGCCGCGCAGGCGTCCGGGGTGATCTATGTCACCAAGGCTGCCGAGACGCCCTATCAGGTGGTGCGCAAAGGGTTGACCCGAATCCAGCGGGCCGACGGCAAAATTCTGGGTGTGGTGCTGAACCAGTTCGATTTCGAGCAGGCCGAGAAGTACTACGGCGAGCACTCGGGCTATGGCAAGTACGACTACAAGAGTGCCTACGGCAGCGCTTACAGCAGTGCTTACAGCAGCGACAAGACGCCGGCCTGACCCCGTGTTGCCTGACGGGGACGGTGTCAGGCCTGCGCCATGATCGACCTGCACTGCCACTTCATCCCCGGCGTCGACGACGGCCCGCAGACCGTGCACGAGGCGGTCGAGCTGGCCGAGGCGGCGGTGGCCGACGGCATCACCCTTTCGGTGCTGACGCCGCACGTGCACCCCACCCGCTACAGCAACACCCGCACCAGCCTGACGGCCGAGTTCGAGGCCTTTCAAAAGCTGCTGCAATTGCGGCACATTCCGCTGGAGCTGCGCCTGGGCGGCGAGATGCGGCTGGAGCCCGAATCGCTGGAGCTGATCCTGCAAGAGGAGGTGCCCTTCCTCGGCACCGTCGACGGCTATCGCATCCTCCTGCTCGAATTCCCGCACCAACTCATCCCGGTCGGCAGCGAGGCCTTCGTTGATAAGCTGCTGACCATGAAGATCCGCCCCTTGATCGCCCACCCCGAGCGCAACAAGATGGCCATGACCAAGCCGGAGCGGATGCGCCC
>JACAEC010000143.1 GCA_013389055.1 Hydrogenophilaceae bacterium | reverse complement strand
CCGGCGTGCCCATCAAGGCCCCGGTGGCGGGCGTGGCCATGGGGTTGATCAAGGAGGGGGACCGCTTCGCCGTCCTCACCGACATCATGGGCGACGAGGACCACCTGGGGGACATGGACTTCAAGGTGGCCGGCACCGCCCAGGGCATCAATGCCCTGCAGATGGACATCAAGATCGAGGGCATCACCAAGGAGATCATGCAGGTCGCCTTGACCCAAGCGCGCGAGGCCCGCCTGCACATCCTCGGCCAGATGAAGGCCGCGATTGGCGCCCCGCGTCAGGAAATGTCCGCCTTCGCGCCGCGCATCGTCACCATCAAGATCAATCCGGAAAAGATCCGCGATGTGATCGGCAAGGGCGGCGCCACCATCCGTGCGCTGACCGAAGAGACCGGCACCCAGATCGACATCGCCGAGGACGGCACCGTCAAGATCGCCTGCACTAGCGTGGAGGCCGGCGAGGCCGCCAAGAAGCGGATCGAGGATCTCACCGCCGAGGTCGAAGTGGGCCGTATCTACGAAGGCGCCGTGCTGAAGATTCTCGACTTCGGTGCCATCGTCAATGTGCTGCCCGGCCGCGACGGTCTGCTGCACATCTCCCAAATCGCCCAAGAGCGGGTCAATGCCGTGACCGACTACCTCAAGGAAGGCCAGGTGGTGCGGGTCAAGGTGCTGGAGGCCGACGAGAAAGGTCGCCTGCGTCTGTCGATGAAGGCCATCGCCGAAGCCGAGGCCCCCGCGGCTGAGGCTCCGGTTGCTCCGAGCGAGCCGGAATCGGCCGCCTGAAAACCGGCCGGCCATGAAAAAAGCGGCCTCGGCCGCTTTTTTTTTTGACTGTCCTGCGCTCAGGCGACGCCGATGGCGTCGAGGAAACCCTGCCACCAGCGGCGGCGGTTTTGCGGAACGAAATGGCTGGGGCTAAGGTCGGAAGGGGGCATCAGCGACATCACCCAGCCGGGCAGCACGCGATAGCCGATGGAGCCGCAGGAACTGCCGAGGTGGTTGGGGTCGTAGATCTTGATCAGCTTGGGCTGCTCGAGGTTGTCGGCATAGACGATGCCGCAGTAGTCCTCATGATGATCCTTGTGCAGGAGGTTGTCGATCTCGCGGACGAAGGTGATGACATGAGCGGCATCGGCCGGGGCCTCCGGGCGATCTTCGCCGATGGCGTAGAGATACCAGCCGGCGGCCGGGTCCAGGCGGTCCCAAAAGGCGGCCAATTGCTTCCACGAAAGCAGGCTGTAGAGCGTGCCGTCGAAAGTGGCATCGAATTCCGGGTTGTGCTCGGGGGTGGGCATCAGCCTGTCTCCGGCTTTGGTGGGATCGGGGGCGGTATTCTACCGCTTATTTCATTCGTATGAAAAATGGTTAAAAGTGATGAGTCAATTGAAAGCACTGTTGTTCGATGTCGATGGCACCCTGGCCGATACCGAGCGGGACGGCCATCGCCCTGCCTTCAATGCGGCCTTCCGCGAGTTCGGTCTGGATTGGGACTGGGATGTCGCCCTCTATGGCCGGTTGCTGGAGGTCACCGGCGGCAAGGAGCGCATGAAGTTCTATGTCGAGCGCTTCCGGCCCGATTACCAGAAGCCGGCCGATTTCGATGACTTGGTTGCCGAATTGCACAAGGCCAAGACTCGGCACTACACCGAACTCTTGGCCCGGGGCGGCATTCCCTTGCGGCCCGGCGTGAAGCGCCTGCTGGAAGAGGCGCGGGCGGCCGGTCTGATCCTCGGCGTGGCCACCACCACGACCCCGGAGAACGTCACCGCCCTGCTCCGCCACAGCCTCGCCGATGACGGTGCCGACTGGTTTGCGGTGATCGCGGCGGGCGATATCGTGCCGGCCAAGAAACCGGCACCGGATATCTACGTCTGGGCCATGCAGCAACTCGGCCTCAAGCCTGAGCAGTGCTTGGCCTTCGAGGATTCGGAGAACGGCATCCGCGCCTCGCGCGGCGCCGGCCTCAAGACCGTGGTGACGGTGAACGACTACACCCGCGACCACGATTTCAGCGGCGCGCTGGCGGTGCTGTCCGACTTGGGCGAACCGAATGCGCCTTATGCGCGACTCGATGCCGCGGGGGAATCCGGCTATGTGGATGTGGCCCGGTTGAAGGGCTGGTTTACGGCTTAAGGGTGGTGGGCGGCGGCCGCTTCCAGGGTGTTCTGGAGCAGGGTGGCCACCGTCATCGGGCCGACCCCGCCCGGCACCGGGGTGATCCAGGCGGCCTTTTCCTTGGCGACCTCGAACTCGACATCGCCGACGATGCGGCCGTCGTCCAGGCGGTTGATGCCGATGTCGACCACGATGGCGCCGGGTTTGATCCAAGCGCCCTTGACCATCTCCGGTCGGCCGACGGCGGCGACCAGGATGTCGGCCTGGCCGACGTGGCCAGCCAAATCCTGGGTCGCGCTGTGGCAGACGGTGACCGTGCAGCCGGCCAGCAGCAGTTCCAGGGCCATGGGGCGGCCGACGTGGTTGGAGGCGCCCACGACCACGGCATGCTTGCCGCGCAGCGGCTCGCCGGTCGCCGCCAGCAGCTTCATCACGCCGAACGGGGTGCAGGAGCGCAGGGTGGGCAGGCGCACCGCCAGGCGGCCGATGTTGTAGGGGTGGAAACCGTCGACATCCTTGTCGGCGCGGATGCATTCGACCACGGTCTCATCGTCGATCTGCTTGGGCAGCGGGGCTTGGACCAGGATGCCGTCCACGGTCTCGTCCGCATTTAATTGCTCGATCAGGGCTAGTAGTTCGGCCTGCGAAGTCGAAGCCGGCAGGTCATGGGAGATCGAGCGCACCCCGGCGGTCTCGCAGGCGCGGCGCTTGTTGCGCACGTAGATGCTCGAGGCCGGGTCGCCCCCGATCAGGATGACCGCCAGGCCGGGCACCGGTTTGCCGGCAGCGACACGCGCAGCGACCTGGCGTTTGATGTCCTGGAGCAGGGCGGCGGCGATGGCCTTGCCGTCGAGAATGCGGGCACTCATGTCGGTTGTGGGCAAAGAGATCGGAAAGCATGATTTTAGCCGAGCCGGGGCCCGCCCCGCATTGATTTTTACCGCCTGCATCGGTATAGTTCGCCGCTCTGGTTCCGGCATAACGTCTGATTCGCGGCGATTGTGTCCACCTGAAACAGGCGTTTAGGCTAAAGTTTTCGGGGTGTAGCGCAGTCCGGTAGCGCGCTTGCTTTGGGAGCAAGATGTCGGAGGTTCGAATCCTCTCGCCCCGACCACCGAATAGTAAGCGCCCCGAACCCCCACAGGCGAATCACTGCCCGTAGCTCAACTGGATAGAGCACCAGCCTTCTAAGCTGGGGGTTACAGGTTCGATTCCTGTCGGGCAGGCCAATTAACTGGCCAAGCTTTTTACCGGTGGTGGCTGTAGCTCAGTTGGTAGAGTCCAGGATTGTGATTCCTGTTGTCGTGGGTTCGAGTCCCATCAGCCACCCCATTTCAGTTTCTAACCCTTCGATACCTGAATTTTAGCCCGTCCCATTGGCCCGAGGAGATGGCTGACGGGCGAGAACCCACCGGTTCGCGGAGCAAGCATGGCTTGCGACGGACAGCCGAAGGCTGGTCCCGAGCATGGCGAGGGATGAGCAGCGGAAGAGGCCATTCCGCTGCATGCAATCACATCAGCCACTCACCTCCCTCTTCCTTGATTTTCCCCCAAATTAAAAATAGCCGCCGATACCGTGTCTGGAATCCACCATGCTTGCGGATTTCTCCTTGGGAGTGCCGGGCGCCCGATATTGCATCCGAAATTCTGCCTTTTTGCCATTTATTCGAGTTGGCAACCGGACATCGTCAACCATAATGGAAAGTATCCGACCCGAGGAGACTGTAGCCAGGACGAGCCAGTAGGACCAAAGTCTAATATTTCCAGCCCGATACCAGGGGTATGGTGGGAGTGGATTCGAGGAGTATTCCTGCGGTCGTGTAGTGGGCCTCAAAATTGCAGAGCATCACGCCGCAACAATCAGACCGAAGTATTGCGCCAAACAAGTGACTGGAATGATGGCAGAACAAGAAATATCCAAAAAACTCTCGCTGCTCGGCGGCCCGCTGCACCGGATGGGCCGCCGCCTGGGCCTGGTTCGGGACACCAACACATTCAGGCTGGGGCTGGCGCTCGGTCTTGTGCCCTGGCTCATCCTGCTG
>JACAEC010000103.1 GCA_013389055.1 Hydrogenophilaceae bacterium | reverse complement strand
GTGGTGTACCAATAGTCGCGCTGCATGGCGCCGTCCTGCTCGGCGATCACCACGCAGGACACGGTCTGCCGGGTAGTCGGATAACCGCCCATGAAGCCGAGCGAATTGGCGTAGACGAATTGCGAGGCCTGGGTGCTGACGCTGGCCCCTTCGGAATTGCTGATGCGCTTGTCGACCCCGAAGGCCGCCGCCTCGGCGGCGCGGGCGATCTCGATCGAGCCTTCGACGCTGACATCCCAAGGGTGATACAGGTCCAGGTCGGGCACCTGTTTCGCCAGCAGCGCGGCATCGGCCAGTCCGGCGCAATCGTCCTCGGCGGTGAAGCGGGCGATGGCCAGGGCCTTGTCCACGGTGCGGGCCAGGGCATCGCGGGAGAAGTCGGAGGTCGAGGCATGACCACGGCACTGGCCGAGATAGACGGTCACGCCGATGCCCTTGTCCTTGTTGTATTCGACCGTCTCGACTTCATTCTTGCGCACCGACACGGTCTGGCCCATGCCTTCGGAGACCTCGGTCTCGGCCGCGGTCGCACCGGCCGCTTGGGCGAGCGCCAAGACCTGGCCGGCCAGGTCACGCAGGGTATCGGGGGAATAACTGAAGCGGGATGCGCTCACGGTGGGTCTCGTGCCTGAATAAAGCCGTTATGATACCAACCTTGAGCCAGCAAGCCCGATGCCATGGAAGACGAATACGAAGAATTTGCCCCGACCGGCCCCAGCAAGTCGCAGAAAAAGCGCGAAATGCATGCCCTGCAAGACCTGGGTGAGGAACTGGTCAAACTGTCCCAGGACCGCCTGGACAAGCTCGACCTGCCCGAGGCCCTCTACGATGCGGTGATGGATGCCCGCCGCTTCACCAAGCACGAAGCCCGTCGTCGCCAGATGCAGTTCATCGGCAAGGTCATGCGCGACATCGACACCGAGCCCATCGCCGAACAGCTGGCCGAGCTCAAGGGCGAATCGGACGCCGCCAAGGCCAATTTCCACGCCATCGAACGCTGGCGCGAACGCCTATTGGCCGACGATGCCGCGCTGACCGACTGGCTGGCCCAGCACCCGAGCGACGACAGCCAGCAACTGCGCAACCTCATCCGCAACGCCCGCAAGGAAGCCGCCGACGGCAAGCCGCCGAAATCCAGCCGGGAGTTGTTCCGCTGGCTACGCGAGCACGGAGACTAGGCCCTACGTCATCAACGCCGCAGCAATGCTCGCGTACGGGCATCATTCATTTCAGGTGCCTTAGCCTGTCTTGATGTGTCTGCGGATGAGTCGATGTTTGTCTGCGGATGAGTCGATGCAGGCTATCTGCATCGCTGAGTTAGAGCGCTAATGATGGCCCGCCAGGCGATCCGCGTCCGGCTTCTTCGACTCGGTCGGACCCGCTGCCGGATTCCAATAGATCTTCCAGCCACGCTGCTGGTCTTTGACTACCTCCGGGTGTTCTTTCAAGTATTTATTCATGAAGAGCGTGAATTCAGATACGTAAGCCCTGTCCATTTTCGTCTCCTCTCGGCCACCGACAATAAGCCTCACGCACCGACATTCCTGCACGGTGTGGCATGCGCAGGAACAGGGACTGAATGCTGTGCGCCCGCGCGAGTGCTGCTATCAAGCAGATCAATACTGGTCAGCGAACCACCCATCCAAGAGGCTGCATGCCGCCTCGGTCGGTTGGCTTGATGTCTTTCCCAGTATCGGGGTGTAGCAGAGATATTGATTGCCGCAGGCGTCCGACAGGTTACGCAGGGGCATCTCGCCCAGGGTTTCATAGCCGCGCGTATCCATCAGGACGAAGCAGAAATCGTCGCCCACGCTGACCTCCAGCTTGCCACCGTTACCCTCGCCGTATTTTTGCCACCAGGTGTCGGGATCCGCCCCGTCGAAGTAAGGCAACATGCCTTGGCCTCGGTGCTGATGCCAGGCCATGATGGTGGGGTCCTGCATATGGTTCTCCCGCGCGATGTCCTTGGCGAGCACGCTCGCGGCTTGGAATTCGAGGGGAGGACCGTAATAGTCGACATGAACGTTTCGCATAGGACTTCCTTCGGATAAGGGGGAATGCACAACAAAGGGCGGCAAGCTTGCCGCTTGTCATGGACCATTTATAGACCTTTACCCGACCTGCATGGTCAAGTATTTTTTATCAGCAGGCAGGCTAGGCCGTGCCCATAGACATCGCTTATGAGCAGCACGATTGAATAATCTGGTGAGGCTGGCTTTCAGGTGAGCCGCCACCCGATGAAGCCGGTGCGAGGCCGAATCCACGCCTATCCGCGCAGCAAACAAAAAAGGCGGGTGATCGCTCACCCGCCTTTTGTATTGCCGCTTGGCCTTGGCTCAGCCGACGACCTGGTAATACAGGTTCTGCGGATGATTGGCCTGGGCGAAGAAGAACCAGCGCTCGAACAGCAGGCCGACATACTGGGCGATGAAGGCCAACAGGAACAGGCTGCCGTCACCGCTGGCCAGGCCGGCCCACAACAAGGCCACCGGCACCGCGAACACCAACACCAGGAAGACCCACTTCACCGACCTGAGCAAGGCCGCAGTCTTGCCGTGGAAATATTCGCGGGTGTTGTAGGAGCCGCCCATCATGCCCATGGACTTCTGCTGCACCTTGGTGTGGCGCACGCCGATGGCAGTCTGGATGGAGGACTTGCGCTTGATCCGGCTGTTGCGGAACAGCGCGGCAGCGCGGGTGATCAGGCCCGCGACAGTCAGCACGATGGCCCAGTTGCCGAAGAACTGCAGCAGATCGGGTGCCTGGCCGGCCGCGTACCAGGTGGCAAAGGTAAAGCCGGAGGCGGTGCCGAGCAGGAAGTAGTTCACCGGGGTCAAGGCGCAGGCCCATTCCTGGAGGAACTTCACCGCTGCGTAGATCATGCCGGTGCAGACGAACAAGGCGACCGCCGCGACGACGCCGACGATGCCGACGGTCAGCGGCAGTTGGCCCTCGACCCCCCAGCCGTAGAGATCGGCGTCGAGACCGAAGTAGTAGACCACCATGTAGATGAAGACCAGACCGATCATGATCGGCAGGGCAATCAACTCGCGCGACAGCCAAGAGGTGCGCCATTGGGTCATGCCGCGCCAGGCGCGGGTGATGAAGTAGCTGGGTTTGCCCAAATGGAAGACCGCGGCGAACAGCCCGCCCAGCAGGAACAACAGGGCGACGAAACCGCCGAAGGCGAAGAATTCGTTCGGCTGAGCCGGCAACAGCTTGGCCATGCCGTAGGCCTGGGCACTGAACAGGGCCAGGAACAGGCCCTGGCCGACGCCGATCAGCGTCGTCAAAAAGATCACGGAAAATGCCGGATGCATAATTTCTCCTTACTAGAGCCTGTAGCTTGTAGCTTGTAGGCGGTAGCTTGTATTTGCGCGCGCAGCGCGCTTGAAAAAGCTACTGGCTACCTCCGACTAGCTACCGGCTGAATCACATGAGCCAGTCGTCGAGCGTGGTCTCGCTGCTCGTTTCGTGGCGGATGTCTTCCTTCTTGAGCGGGTTGTCGGCCCGGACCAACTCATCCGCGTGGATGTGCATCTTGGTCTTGCGCCGCGGCAGGTAGTGGTTGGCCGGCTTGGTACCCCACTCCGGCATCAACTGGTAACCGCCGTTCTCGCGGATCGCGATCGAGACCTCCGATTCCGGATCATGCACGTCGCCGAACAGACGCGCGCTGGTCGGGCAGGCGATCACACAGGCCGGCTTGCGCCGATCTTCCGGAATGCTCTGGTCGTAGATGCGGTCGACGCAGAGGGTGCACTTCTTCATCACCTTCTGCTTCTCGTCCAGTTCGCGGGCACCGTAAGGACACGCCCAGGAGCAATACTTGCAGCCGATGCACTTGTCGTAGTCCACCAGCACGATGCCGTCTTCCTTGCGCTTGTAGGAAGCGCCGGTCGGGCACACCGGCACACAGGGCGCATCCTCGCAATGCAGGCAGGATTTCGGGAAGTGCACGGTCTCGGTGCAGGGAAATTCGCCGACTTCGAAGGTCTGCACCCGGTTGAAGAAGGTACCGGTCGGGTTTTCACCATAGGGCCGGTCGTCGAACATCGGACCGGCCTCGCCAGAGGTATTCCACTGCTTGCAGCTGGTCACGCAGGCGTGGCAGCCGACACAGACGTTGAGGTCGATAACGAGCGCGAGTTGGGTCATTTCTGATCTTCCTTGCGGGTGAACTTGCCGGCGAAATAGTTTTGCCAGGCGCGGCGCGGTGGAGTGCCGGGCGCGGGTTGCACGGTTTCGAACTGCGGCCAGGTGACTTTCTCTTCATCGTCGCCGGCCTTGTAGATGCGCACGCGCACGTCATACCAAGCGGCCTGGCCGGTCACCGGGTCGGAGTTGGAGACATGTGCCCCCGCCTCGTGCGCCGGCAGCTCTTCGCTGATCACATGATTGAGCAGGAAGCCCTGCTTGGATTCGTTGGCATTGGGCTCCAGGTTCCAGGCGCCCGATGCCTTGCCGATGGCGTTCCAGGTCCACACGGTGCCGGGCTCGACCGCCTCGGAGTAGCGGGCCAGGCAACGCACCTTGCCGTGCATGGACTCGACCCAGATCCAGTCGCCGTCGGCGATGCCCTGGACCGCCGCGGCCTTCGGGTTCAGGTACAGGTAGTTGTAGGTGTGGATCTGGCGCAGCCAGGCGTTCTGGCTGTCCCACGAGTGGTACATGGCCATCGGCCGCTGGGTCACCGCATTGAGCGGATACTTGTGCTTGTCCGACAACTGCGACTCGAGCGGTTCGTAGTAGAACGGCAGCGGGTCGAAATAGGTCTCGATCCGGCGGCGCAGATGCTGCGGCGGCTGGCGGCCGTCGGTCTTGCCCTGGGCGGCCAAGCGGAACTTCTGCAGCACTTCCGAGTAGATATGGATGTTGATCGGCTCGGCATAGCGGGTGAGGCCGTGCGCCTGCGCCCACTGCAGGTAGCCCTGGTTCCAGTTGCGCATGTACTGGTAGGACTTCGGCAGGTGGTGGTGATAGACGCAGTTGTTCTTCTCGTACATCTGCCACTGGTTCGGGTTGGGCTCGCCGCGCATGGACTTCTCGCCGCCCTTGCCGCGCCAGCCGGCGAGGAAGCCGATGCCGGAACCGGGGGCGGTCTCGAAGTTGGTGATGAAGTCGGGGTAGTCGCGGTACTTGCGCGTGCCGTCTTCCTTGACGAAGACCGGCAGTTTCAGGCGCGAACCCAGCTCGATCAGCACCTCCTGGAACGGCTTGCACTCGCCCTTGGGCGGCAGCACCGGGATGCGTACGGAATCGACCGGGCCGTCGAACTCGGAGATCGGTCGGTCGAGCATGGACATCACGTCGTGGCGCTCGAGGTAGGTGGTGTCGGGCAGGACCAGGTCGGCGAAGGCGGTCATCTCCGACTGGAAGGCGTCGGCCACGATCAGGAACGGGATCTTGTACTCGCCGTTGTCGTCCTTGTCGTTGAGCATCTTGCGCACCTGCTCGGCGTTCATGGTCGAGTTCCACGACATGTTGGCCATGAAGATCAGCAGGGTGTCGATGCTGTACGGGTCGCCGCGCCAGGCGTTGGTGATCACGTTGTGCATCAGGCCGTGCACCGACAACGGGTATTCCCAGGAGAAGGCCTTGTCGATCCGCACCGGATTGCCCTGCTCGTCGACGAACAGGTCGTCCGGGTCGGCCGGCCAGCCCAGCGGCATGCCGTTGAGCGGGGTGTTCGGC
>JACAEC010000004.1 GCA_013389055.1 Hydrogenophilaceae bacterium | reverse complement strand
TGGGTGGCGCAGGAGATGCAGGGGTCGTAGTTGCGGATCACCGTCTCCGCGCGCTGACGCAATGCATCCCCGGGGGCATCACCCATCTCGTCCAGGGTGGCGCCGAGGTCGGCCTCGATCCGCGCCTGGTTCTGCGAAGTGGGCGGCACGATCCGGGCGCTCTTGACCAGGCCGTTTTCGTCCAACTCGTAGCGGTGCCAGAGCAGGCCGCGCGGCGCCTCGGTGACGCCGAAGCCGAGGCCGGCGCGATGGGCCGCTTCGACATAGGGTGTCCCGGTCGGCGCATAGGTCGCCAGCAGCCGGATCGCCTCGCGCAGGGCATAGAGCACCTCGGCGGCGCGGGCGGCGGCGCTGTGGAACGGGTTGCCCGAGGGCAGACTGACGCCGGCCGCTGCCAGGCGCTGCCGGATGTCGGCCGGCAATTGCCCACCATTCAGGTTCAGCCGGGCCAAGGGACCGACCAGATAGGGTCGGCCCTCGTGCAGGCAGTGGAAGGCGGTGGAGTGCGGCACCTGCCGCTCGGCGAAATGCCGCTCGAACTCGGCCGCGTCGATGTCGAGGCCCTGATCGGAGATGATGCGGCCGCCTTCGATGGCATAAGCGCCGGGTTCATGCAGCGCGACGCTCTCGAATGCTTGAGCAGTGTCGGGCATGGGCCAGCCCAGCACCCACTCGAGCAGGGCCTCGGCCTCCGGCAGGGCCGCCTGCAATTCGGCGTGCAGGTCCCGTGCTTCGGCTGCGCCGGGTGCCCGCCAGAAGCCGCCGACCCGGGCGCCGACCGGGTGGATGGAGCGGCCGCCGAGGAACTTCAGGATGCGGTTGCCCAGATTCTGCAGCTTGAGGCCGCGGCGCACGGCGGCGGCATCTTGCTGGGCGAGTTCGATCACGCTGGCGCAGCCGAAGAAGTCCGGCGCGGCCAGCAGGTGCAGGTGGGCGCAGTGCGATTCAATCCATTCGCCGCAGTAGAACAGCCGGCGCATGGCCGCCACCCAGGGTGTCGGCGTGATGCCGAGGATAGCCTCCAGGGCCTGCACCGCGCTCATCTGATAGGCGACCGGGCAGAGGCCGCAGATGCGGGCGACCATGTCCGGCACCTCGCTGAAGTGGCGAGTTTCGAGAAATTTCTCGAAGAAACGCGGCGGCTCGAAGATGCGCAGCTGCAGCCGGGCGATGCGGCCCTGATCGTAGGCGATCTCCAGGGCGCCTTCGCCCTCGACCCGGGCCAGCAGGGGCAGTTCGATCGGAAGGGTTCTCGATTCAGTCATGCGTCTTCTTTTCTGCGGTACGGAAGGCCTCGGCGGTGATGAAGGCGAGGCGGCGCCCGGTTTCGGCTTCGGTCAGGCCCAATTCGGCGAACACGGTCTTGAGGCTGGCGATATTGGCCTGAGCGCTCGGGCCGAAACAGCCATAGCAGCCTCGCCGCTGGCCGGGGCAAACGGCACCGCAGCCCGCGCGGGTGACCGGGCCGAGGCAGGGCTCGTCGCCGCTGACCAGCACGCAGGCGTGGCCGGCCCGTTTGCATTCGCCGCAGACGCTGTCGCCGCTCGGCCGGTAACGGCCGCCGGCCAGCAGCTGCTGCAGGGCGGTCAGCAACTGGCCGCCGTCGATCGGGCAACCGTGCAATTCCAGATCGACGTGGACCAGTGCGGCGATCGGCAGCGAGCGGTCGGCAGTGGCGATGAATTCCGGTTGCGGGTACAGCGCCGCCCGCCAGGCACTGCCGGAGCCGGCAGCATTGCGCAGGGCTTGGATGCCGCCGGCCGTGGCACAGGCACCGAGCGCAACCAGATGGCCGCTGCGCGCGCGGATGGCGCGGATGCGCTCGGCCTCCTGCGGGGTCGAGATGCTGCCCTCGATCAGGGCGATGTCAAGTTCGGCCTCGGGTCGGTTGGGGCCGGCCTCGGGGAAGTGCACCAACTCCACGCGTTCGATCAGGGCGAGCAGGTCCTCGCCCTGATTGAGCAAGGCCAATTGGCAGCCGTCGCAGGAGGTGAATTTGTAGACGCCGAGCCGGGGCTTCATCAGAGGCCTCGCTTGCCCAAGAGGGGCCGGGCGGTGGCGTAGTCGAACACCGGGCCGTCGCGGCAGACGAAATGCGGGCCGAATTGGCAGTGGCCGCACAGACCTTGAGCGCATTGCATATTGCGCTCCATGCTGAGGAAGATGGCCCGGTCGTTCACGCCCCGCTCGGCCAGCTTTCCGGCAGCGGCCTCCATCATGCCCTCGGGCCCGCAGAGGAAGGCGAGCGTGCGCTCCGGTTTGAGTTCCAACTCGTCGAACAGGGTCAGCACGTTGCCGGTGTGCCAGGGCCAGTCCGAGCTCGGTTCGATCTCGCAGGCGGCCAATTGCACTTCCAGGTCCGGATGGTCGAGCCATTCGGCGAAGCGCGACTTGAGCGCCAGGTCGCGGCAATGGCGCACGCCCTCCAGCAGCACCACCCGGCCATAGCGTTCGCGCCGAGCGAGCACCGCGTGCACGGCCGAGACCGAGGGGGCGCAGCCGAGGCCGCCGGTGACGATGAACAGGTCGCGGCCCTCGGCCGCCTGCATCGGCCAACCGCGGCCGAAGGGGCCGCGCAGGCCGACGACCTCGCCGGTTTGCAGTCGCGCCAATGCCTGGGTGACGCCGCCGACCACGCGGATGGTGTGGTCGATCAGGTCGGCGCGTGGGTCGGACACGATGGAGATCGGCACCTCGCCGACGCCGGGCAGATAGAGCATGTTGAACTGGCCCGGTGCGAAGCGATAGCGCGCGGCCAACTCGGGCGCCGTCAATTGCAGGCGCAGGGTGAAGATGGTCTCGGTCTCCTGCAGGCGCTCGACGATGCGGGCTTCGGCCGGGAGATCGATCAGCGGCGTCATGCCGTGTCCCCCAGGATGGCGGCCGCCTCGATGGTGAGGTCGATGCCGGCCGGGCACCAGGTCAGGCAGCGGCCGCAGCCGACACAGCCCGACTCGCCGAACTGCGTCCACCAAGTGCCGAGCTTGTGGGTGAGCCATTGCCGGTAGCGCTGCTTGGTTTCCGGCCGCACCTGGAAACCGGCCAGGTGGCCATGCATCTCGCCGAAGCAGGAATCCCAGTGGCGCACCTGCATGGCCGATTGCGCGTCGATGCTGCCGGTCTCCTCGCGGGCATGGCAGAAACAGGTGGGGCAGGCCTGGGTGCAGTTGCCGCAACTCAAGCAGCGTTGGGCAACCTGATCCCAGCGCGGGTGTTCGAAGCGGGCCAGCAAAGTCGCGGCCAGATCGCCGGTCGGCAGGCTGCGGGTTTGCTGTCTTGCGGCGTCGGCTACGGCGTTTTGCGCGGCTTCGATCTGCTCGGCGCTCGCCACGCCCAAGTCGAGCGCATCGAGCAATTGCCTGCCGCGGCTACTGCCGGCCTCGACCGCGAAACCGGCAGCGAGTTCGGTCAGGCCAAGATCGAACCGGCGGGCGCGCGGCCCGGTGTCGGTGGCGGCGCAAAAACAGCTTTCGGCCGGATGGGTGCAGTGTACGGCGATGAACAGGGCATCCTGCCGCCGTGCCTGATAGTGCGGATCGTGTTCCAGGATGCGGTCCTGCCGGGCGACGGCGGCCAGGTCGCAGGCGCGGGCGCCGAAAATGGCGAGCGGCTTTGCCTCGGGCAGGCAGGGCTCGACTTGAAAGCCGCCAGCCGTGCGCTGGGTGCGCCACAGCGGTTCAGACGCTGCGAAGAACCAGGGCTTGAGGCCTTGGGCTGGTGCGGCCCAGGCAAAGGCGCGTTTGGCTTCGGCTGACTGCAAACGATAGCGGCCGGGCCTTTGCTGATCCTGCCAGCCCCAGGGCAGATCGGCGGCACGCTCGAGTTCGCCATAGTCGATGACGGCGTCCCGCACCCGCGGCCCGATCACCCGATAGCCGCGCTCCTGCAATTGCCGGATCAGGTCGTCGAGTCGATCGGGGGGCAGATAGAGGGGGGAACTCATGTGGCAATCCTAGGCTGATTCCCACCATAACCCAAGCGTATGACGGTGAGTTAACAGGCGTGTTGTGCGCGCAATTCAGCCGCGGCGAGATCGTCCGGGGTGTTGATGTTGAGAAAGGCATCGGGCTCGTCGCTGAAGATGACGGTCTCGGCGGCCCGCTCGGCCTGCCAGCTCTGGAGTTTCAGGCGGCCTTCACTCACATGGGCCGCAAGATCGGGCAGCAGGCTGCGGTGCAGCAGCAGCAGGGTGTAGTGGACCTGTTCGCCGTCGGCCGCGCGCACCAGTCTGCTGTTTGTGGCGATGGCGTGATCGAGCAGGCGGCGAACGAGGTCGCGCGGCAGGAAGGGGGCATCGCAGGGTACGGCGAGCAGCCATTCGCCGCGGGCCTGCTGGCCGGCTGCATAGATGCCGGCCATGGGGCCGCGGTAATCGGGTTGCCGGTCGGGCACTACCGGGTAGCCGAGCTTGGCATAGGTCTCGAGATGGCGGTTGGCGCTGATCAGGGTTTCGTCGGCCTGAGGCGCGATGCGCTCCAGCACCCAGGCGATCAAGGGCCGGCCGGCCAGTTCGATCAGTCCCTTGTCTTGCCCGGTCATGCGCCGGGCCTGGCCACCGGCCAGGATGATGGCGGTGATCTCAGGACGGCTCGACATGACGGAACAAGCGCAGGGCCTGGTCCTTGTAGCGGGGCCGCTGGCCCAGCCAGAGGTACTCGTAGCCGGGGCCGGGGCTGGCGGCTTCGCCGCGCCGGCCCTGGATCAGCAGGTAGTCGCAGGTCTGGCCGGGCTGGGCCAGGCGCGAGCCCAGGTGGTAGCGCAGCATGACGGCGGTGTCGGCCTCGACCTGGCTCTGGATGCAGGCCCCGGCCGGCAGTTGCCGGTCCAGTTCGGCCAGCACCGGCCGCCAGGCCCAGCCGGCCTCACCCCAAGGGCGGAACAGGGCCATGAGCAAAAGCCAGGTCAGGGTCATGCCGGTGGCCCAGACCAGGGCAGGACGCAGTTGGGCGCGCGGAAAGAAAGGAATGGCGATCAACCAGACCACCGTGGCGATTACGGCCAGGCCCAGACCGAAGCCGCCGACGGCGCCGCTTTGATAGTCGGGTGTCATCCGGGCCAGGCGATCGGCCAGCCGCGGCGGCCAGCCCCATTCCAGGGCAGCGAAGTGGACCCAGAAGACGATGATCAGGAAGATGAAGCAGAGCACGCCGAACCAGTAGAAGGCCTGGGCGGCGCTGCGCTGCATGTGGCCGACGGCGAAGGCGGCCAGCAGGCTCAGGGGCACGAGCAGGGGCAGGGCGCCGCCGTCGCGGGAGAAAGCGGGGGTGAGGGCGGCGTAGAACAGCACGATCACGGCCAGCAGGGCCAGGTGCAATTGGCTGGCCCGGCCCAGGCGTTTGTGCTCGTGCCAGACGGCCCAAATCGCCAGTGGCCAGACCGGCCAGGCCGACCAGGCAAGCAGGGAGAGCAAGTGACCAGGGTCGTAGACCGGCAGCAGACCGGCCAGGCCATGCCCGGCCAGCCAAGCGGATAGGCTGCCCTGGCTGGCGAGCCAGGCGAACCAAAGGCCGACCAGCAACAGGCCGAGGCCGATGCCCCGGACTATGGCCTGCCGGTAGGGCCGCTCGCGCCAGTCGCGCGAGGCCAGCGGCAGCGACAGGATCAGCAGGCCCAAGACCAGGTCGGACAGGCCGTCGATCAGGGTCAGGGCCAAGAGGGCGACGGCAATGGCCAGGGCGGCCGGCCGCACTTGGCTGCGGGCCAGGGCGGCGCCATAGAGCAGCAGGGCATAGGCGGCCAGTTGCAGGCTGTCCGGCAGCAGGGCATGGGCGCGCAACATCAGGCCGAAGGCACCCATCAGCAGCAGGGCGGCGGCGGGGCCGAAGCCGGGGCCGAACAGGGCGCGCGCCGCCAGGCCGGTGCAGGCCAAGGCGATGAGGGTGAACAGGCCGCTGACGGCGCGGGCGGCGTCCTGGATATCGAGCCAGGGGCTCAATAATTGGGCGGACAGGCCGGCGAGGAAGGTGTGCAGCGGGACGATGCTGGCGTGGGCGTGGCTGTGGTCGAGCCAGTCGAGGACCTGGCCGAGGGCGAGGGCCTCTTCCCCCTTCCAGGCGTCGCGGCCGGTCAGGCCGTAGAGCGCCCACAGCACCATCAGGGCGGCGAGCAGGTAAATCTTGCGCGAGGTCAGCGGATGCATCCCTGGCCTAACTCCCCGGTATGAATAAAAAAGGCAGCCTGAAGCTGCCTTTTAGTGTGGTGGGTCGCCGGCTTACTTCTTGCCGTATTTCTGGCGGAACTTCTCGACGCGGCCGGCGGTGTCGACGATCTTCTGCTTGCCGGTGTAGAAGGGATGGCAAGAGGAGCAGACTTCCACGGCCAGGGCCTTGTTCATGGTCGAGCGCGTGGTGAAGCTGTTGCCGCAACCGCAGGTGACCTGGACTTCGTTGTATTCGGGATGGATGCCGGATTTCATGACGGGCCTTCCAGTACTCAATTCGGAAAGGGCGCGATTATCCCTGAAAAAATAGCTTAGGGCAAGGCGTTAGCGATTTTGGCCGATTTCCGCCAGCAGGCGCTCGATCATGGCCTCGGCCTGGCCGGCGTAGCCGCCGCCGAACATGTTGAAATGGTTGAGGATGTGATAGAGGTTGTACAGGGTCTTGCGCAGCTCGTAGCCCGGGTCGAGCGGCCAGGCCTCGCGGTAGGCGGCGTAGAAGTTCGCCCCGAAGCCGCCGAACAGCTCGGTCATGGCCAGGTCGGCCTCGCGGTCGCCGTAATAGACAGCCGGGTCGAACACCACGGGCTCGCCGTCGCAGAAACCATAATTACCGCCCCAGAGGTCGCCGTGCAGCAGCGATGGGACAGGGCGGTAATCGGTGAAGAAGGCGTCCAAGCCGGACATCAGCCGCTCGCCCTTGTCGATCAGCCGTCGGCTGGCGCCGTGGCCTTCGGCCAGGCGCAATTGATGATGCAGCCGGCGGTCGCGCCAGAATGCAATCCAATCGCCACAAGGGCTGTTGGCCTGCGGGGTGTCGCCGATGGTGTTGTCGAGGCGCCAGCCGAACTGGGGCTGCGTGGCGCGATGCATGGTGGCGAGCCGCTGTCCGAGAACGACCGCGCTGCCGCGGCTGCTCAAATCAAGATATTCCAACACCAGGTAGGCCTGACCGGCGGCCTCGCCCCAGCAGATCGGCCGCGGCGCCCGCAGGCTGTGGCTGGCCAGGATCTCCTCGAGGCCTGCCGCCTCCGCCGCGAACATGCCGGCCTTGCGGGCCTCGTTGAGCTTGATGAAATAGCGGCCGCCGTCCGCGCCGTGCAGGACATAGGCCTCGTTGATGCAGCCGCCCCCGGCGTGCTCATGCGCTCTGAGCCGGAAATGCTGCTCGGTTGCCTGGGTGATGGCTTCGGCGATCTCGCCCCAGGCGGTCATGCTTATTTGATCAGGGTCTTGGGTTCGCGCGATTCGCCGGCCGCTTCCAGGCGGCGCAGGTATTCCTGCCAGTAGACCTCCTGATGCCGGCCCAGGTCATAAAGGTAATCCCAGGAATAGATGCCCGAGTTGTGACCGTCGGAGAACTCCAGCACCACGGCATACTGGCCGACCGGCTCGATCTGCTTGATCTCGACATGCTTCTTGCCGACCTGCAGTACCTCCTGGCCGGGGCCGTGGCCGCGGACCTCGGCCGAGGGGGAGAGCACGCGCAGGTATTCGAAAGGCAGGTTGAAGCGGCTGCCGTCGTTGAAGGCAATCTCGAGGAACTTGGATTGCTGGTGCGACTTGATTTCGGTCGGGATGGGGGAAGTGGGGCTCAGACCGCCCATGATGCGTGCTCCTGATGTGTTGCCAAGGACCGGTAGTTTGCCAGTCGGACCGGGCGACGGCAAGGTTGACTAAAAAAATCGGGTATTGGCGGGCGCCCGACGTCGCTGCAGGGGTATCCCACTGCATTGGGCGATTTCGGCAGGCGAAATCATAATTTATTGAATGGGCGTATATATCTTGTCTATAACAAGCTGAGTTCGCTTTCAGTACGCGGATACTGTTATCAACCACCATCAGAGGAGGGTGCCCGGTCATTCGCTGATAAAACAAACAGTTGCTTGATGCTCTTGACTTTATGTCCACGAAAACCGGCGGCCGAGTCGAGGTCGCGAACACAATTATTGGATGGAGGAGTCCATGCAAGTCACCCGACGGCAGTTCTTCAAGGTCTGCGCCGCGGGGGTGGGCAGTTCCAGCTTGGCCATACTGGGCTTCGCGCCTGGCGAGGCCTTGGCGGAAGTGCGCACCTTCAAGCTCGCGCGTGCCACGGAAACCCGCAATACCTGCCCCTATTGCTCGGTGGGCTGCGGCATCTTGATCTATACCTTGGGCGACAAGTCCAAGAATGCCCACGCTGAAGTCATCCATATCGAGGGCGACCCCGATCATCCGGTCAACCGCGGCACCCTGTGCCCGAAAGGCGCCGGCCTGCTCGACTTCGTGCACAGCCCGAACCGGCTGAAGTATCCGGAATATCGTGCGCCCGGAGCCAAGGAATGGCAGCGCATCTCCTGGGACGAGGCCTTCAGCCGCATCGCCAAGCTGATGAAGGACGACCGCGACAAGAACTTCATCGCCAAGAACGACAAGGGCGAAACGGTCAACCGCTGGGTTTCCACAGGCATGCTCGCCGCCTCGGCCTCCAGCAACGAAACCGGCTACCTGACGCACAAGGTCGCGCGTAGCCTGGGGATGCTCGCATTCGATAATCAAGCGCGTGTCTGACACGGCCCGACGGTGGCAAGTCTTGCCCCGACGTTTGGCCGCGGTGCGATGACCAATCACTGGGTCGATATCAAGAATACCGACCTGGTTCTGATCATGGGCGGCAATGCCGCCGAAGCCCACCCCTGCGGCTTCAAGTGGGTGACCGAAGCCAAGGCCCAGCGCAAGGCGAAGCTGATCGTGGTCGATCCGCGCTTTACCCGCTCGGCGGCGGTATCGGATTTCTATGCGCCGATCCGTGCCGGCTCGGACATCGCCTTCCTCGGCGGCGTGATCAACTACCTGCTCGGCCACGACAAGATCCACCATGAATACGTGAAGAGCTACACGGACTTCAGTTTCCTGGTGAAGGACGAGTTCGCCTTCGAGAACGGCATCTACTCCGGCTACAACGCGGACAAGCGCAGCTACGACAAATCCACCTGGGGCTACCAGCTCGGCAAGGACGGTTTCGTCGTCACCGATCCGACCCTGCAAAACCCGCGCTGCGTCTACCAACTGATGAAGAAACACTATTCCCGCTACACGCCGGACATGGTGTCGTCCATCTGCGGCACGCCCAAGGACGCCTTCCTCAAGGTGTGCGAGATGATCGCGGAGACCTCGGCGGCCAACAAGACCATGACCATCATGTACGCCCTGGGCTGGACCCAGCACTCGCAGGGCTCGCAGATGATCCGCACCGGTGCCATGGTCCAACTGCTGCTGGGCAACATCGGCGTGGCGGGCGGCGGCATGAACGCGCTGCGCGGCCACTCCAACATCCAGGGCCTGACCGACCTGGGCCTGCTGTCCAATCTGCTGCCCGGCTACATGACCTTGCCGGGCGAGGCGGAGCAGGACTTCAAAGCCTATGTCGACAAGCGCGCCTCCAAGCCGTTGCGGCCGGGCCAGATGAGCTACTGGCAGAACTACGGCAAGTTCTTCGTCAGCACCATGAAGGCCTGGTACGGCGATGCCGCGACGGCGGAGAACAACTGGGCCTACGACTGGCTGCCCAAGCTGGACAAGACCCACGATATCCTGCAGGTGTTCGAGAACATGAACAACGGCAAGATGAACGGCTACATCTGCCAGGGTTTCAATCCCCTGGCCTCGGCGCCGTGCAAGATCAAGGTCTCGGGCGCGCTGGCCAAGCTCAAGTATCTGGTGACCATCGACCCCCTGGCCACGGAAACCTCGGAGTTCTGGCAGAACCACGGCGAATACAACGACGTCGACCCGAGCAAGATTCAGACCGAGGTGTTCCGCCTGCCCTCCACCTGCTTCGCCGAGGAAGACGGCTCCCTGGTCAATTCCGGCCGCTGGCTGCAATGGCACTGGAAAGCGGCCGAACCCCCGGGCGACGCCAAGGGCGACCAGGAGATCATCGCCGGCATCTTCCTGAAGCTGAAGGCGATGTACCAGAAGGATGGCGGCGCCTTCCCCGACCCCATCCTCAACCTGACCTGGAAGCATCGCCAGTCTGCTTCTCCCTCGCCCGAAGAACTGGCCAAGGAGTTCTCCGGCAAGGCCCTGAAGGAGGTGACCGATCCGAAAGACAAGACCAAGGTGCTGGTGAAAGCGGGCGAGCAACTGAACGGCTTTGCCGAGTTGCGCGACGATGGCAGTACGAGTTGCGGCTGCTGGATCTTCGCCGGCGCCTGGTCCGAGAAGGGCAACCTGATGGCGCGGCGCGACAACGCAGATCCCTTCGGTATCGGCCAGACCCTCAACTGGGCCTTCGCCTGGCCGGCCAACCGTCGTATCCTCTACAACCGCGCCTCCTGCGACCCCAGCGGCAAACCGTACGATGCCAAGCGCAAGCTGATCGGCTGGGATGCCGCCGCGGGCAAGTGGACCGGCTCCGACATTCCGGACTTCAAGCCGGATTCGCCACCGGAAGACGGCATGAGCCCCTTCATCATGAACCCGGAAGGCGTGGCGCGCTTCTTCGCCGTCGACAAGATGGCGGAAGGGCCGTTCCCGGAGCACTACGAGCCGATGGAGTCGCCGCTCGACGCCAACCCGCTGCACCCGAACAACCCCAAGGCGCGGTCCAACCCCGCGGCGCGGGTGTTCAAGGGCGACTGGGAGACGTTCGGCAAGGCGGACAAGTTTCCCTATGTCTGCACCACCTACCGGCTGACCGAGCACTTCCACTTCTGGACCAAGCACGTGAAGGCTAGCGCTATCGTCCAGCCGGAGCTGTTCGTGGAGCTGGGCGAGGAGCTGGCCAAGGAAAAGGGCATCGAGTCCGGCGACAAGGTGCGGGTGCGGTCCAACCGCGGCTTCATCGTCGCCGCGGCGGTGGTCACCAAGCGCATCAGCACCCTGACCATTGCCGGCAAGAAGGTGCACACCGTGGGGGTGCCGATCCATTGGGGTTTCATGGGCGTGGCCAGGAACGGCTACATCACCAACACCCTGACCCCGTTCGTCGGCGACGCCAACACCCAGACGCCGGAATTCAAGTCGTTCCAAGTGAACATTGAGAAGGTCTAAGGAGGCGAGCCATGGCACTGCAATCACTCGATATCAAGGCCCGGTCCGCCACCACCACACCCTCTCCCGCCGCGCGCGGCGAGGCGATCGAGGTGGCCAAGCTGATCGACATCTCCAAATGCATCGGCTGCAAGGCTTGCCAGGTGGCCTGCATGGAGTGGAACGACCTGCGCGATGAAGTCGGGACGAACGCCGGCGTCTACGACAACCCGCGCGATCTCACCGACCAGTCCTGGACGGTGATGCGCTTCTCGGAAGTGGAGGTGCAGACCGGTCGGCTGGAGTGGCTGATCCGCAAGGACGGCTGCATGCATTGCGCCGAACCGGGCTGTCTCAAGGCCTGCCCGTCGCCGGGGGCGATCGTGCAATACGCCAACGGCATCGTCGACTTCCATGAGGAGAACTGCATCGGCTGCGGCTATTGCATCACCGGCTGCCCCTTCAACATCCCGCGCATCGCCAAGAAGGACGGCAAGGCCTACAAGTGCACGCTCTGTTCCGACCGCGTCGCGGTGGGCAGGGAGCCGGCCTGCGTGAAGACCTGCCCGACCGGCGCCATCGTCTTCGGCGCCAAGGAGGACATGATCCACCACGCCGAAGGCCGCATCGCCGACCTCAAGGAACGCGGCTACCAGAACGCGGGGCTGTACGACCCGCCGGGCGTCGGCGGCACTCACGTGATGTATGTGCTCCAGCACGCCGATAAGCCGGAGTTGTATGCCAATCTGCCCAAGGATCCCGGCATCAGCCCGCTGGTCAGCGTCTGGAAGGGTGTCACCAAACCGCTTGCCACCACCGCCCTGGCCTTGGTCGCCCTCGCCGGTCTCTTCCACTACGTGACCAAGGGACCGAATGAGGTGTCCAAGGAAATCGAGAAGGAGTTCGAGGAATGAAACGCGATCCGAAAGACCTCGTGCGCTATACGGCGCAGGAACGGGCCAACCACTGGCTGGTGGGGATATGTTTCATCCTCCTCGCCCTCTCCGGCTTGGCCTTGTTCCATCCGGCCTTCTGGCCTTTGACCCAGCTGTTCGGCGGCGGCACCTGGACCCGCATCCTGCATCCCTATGTCGGGCTGCTGATGGCCTTGGCCTTCCTGGTCATGGTCTTGCGCTTCTGGCGACTCAACGTCATTACACCGGTGGACAAGGCGTGGCTTGCCCGGGTGCGTGAGATGGTGGACGGCGAGGACCAGAACATGCCGGAACAGGGCAAGTACAACGGCGGCCAGAAGCTGATGTTCTGGCTGCTGGTGGGCTGCACGGCGATCCTGTTCGTCTCCGGCATCCTTATGTGGCAGGCCTGGTTCGCCTTCTTCCCGGTCGGCCTGGTGCGCCTGGCCTCGGTGCTGCATGCCGCTTCGGCGGCGATCATGATCGGACTGATCATCGTCCACGTCTATGCCGCCATCTGGGTCAAAGGCACCATCCGGGCCATGTGGTACGGTACCGTGACCCGGGCCTGGGCCAAGCAGCACCACCGGGCCTGGTACCGGCAGGCCAGCGGTTCCGACTGACCACAGGTGGGCTGTTTCGAGCCGGTCCGCGGGCAACCGCGGCCGGTTCCCGAGAGCGCACCTTTCAGCCCCCAAAGGAGATCCATGAGCACGACCATCCTGCAACCCGGCCAAATCGAGGGCGCCAGCGGCGACATTCCCGAGCTGCGGTTGCCATCGGCCGACCTGTTTGGCAACCGCGCCCGCCGCTTGCGCCAACTGGCCGAGGGCCACAGCCTGGCCGATTACCTGCGCTTCCTGGCCGCCTTGGCCGAGGCCCAGCAGCTTGCCGTCGGGCAATTGGGCGATCTGCCGCTGCCGTCTGCCGGCCAGTTGGAGCAGTGCCGCGCCCACCACATGCCGCCGCTGACCCCCGCCGGCTGGGCGCGCGATCCGATCTGGCGCAGCCTGGCCCGGCAATTGGCCGCCGCCGTTCGCACCGCCACCCCGGCGGCAGGCCAGGCCGCCCTCGACCGCATTGTCGCAAGCGCCGACGACTGGCTCGAGGCCCAGGCCGCGTTGCTGCTGGAAAGTCGCAGCGAGGGTCTGGATTTGGCCTGCGCCCCCATCCTGGGCGCAGCACTCCAGGTCTATTGGTCTCAGCTTGCCCATCGCCTGACGCCGGCGCAGGTCGCCCGACCGGAATACCCCAACCTCTGCCCCGTCTGCGGCAGCCATCCGGTCGCCTCGGTGGCGCGCATCGGCGGCGCCGAAAACGGTCTGCGCTACCTGCATTGCGCGCTGTGCGAGTCCGAGTGGCATGTGGTGCGGGCCAAGTGCAGCAACTGCGACAACACCAAGGACATCGCCTATTACAGCATCGAGGGCGGCGATGGCGCAGTGCGCGCTGAAGCCTGTCCCGAGTGTCACAGCTATCTCAAGATCGTGCACCAAGACAAGGACCCCAACGTCGATCCGGTGGCCGACGACCTGGCCAGCCTTGCCCTCGATCTGCTGATGGGCGAACATGGCTATGCCACCAGCGGCGCCAATCTTTTGATGATTCACGGCAGCGAGACTTAGACCGCAGCGCTTCTTCCACCCAGCCCATGGGAATGTCTATCGTGCATAGCGCCCACCGCCCTCCCGCCATAGACCGCGTGCTCAATTGGCCTGCGGTCATCCCCTTAATCGAACAATACGGCCGGCAACCGGTGCTGGGAGCGGTGCGCGACCTGCTCGACAGCCTGCGCCAAGCGGCTCGCGCCGGCCATGCGCCGGACTACGGCGAGGCCCAACTCGCCGCGCGCCTGGGCGAGCGGTTGGCCCGCGATCAGGCCAGCCGTCTGCGCCGCGTCTACAACCTCACCGGCACGGTGCTGCACACCAATCTCGGCCGTGCCCCCTTGCCGGAAGCGGCGGTGGAGGCCCTGGTCATGGCTGCGCGCGACCCTTGCGCCTTGGAATACGACCTGGCGACCGGCGGCCGCGGCGACCGCGACGACGTGGTCGAAGATCTGCTGCGGGAACTCACCGGCGCCGAGGCGGCCACGGTGGTGAACAACAATGCCGCCGCCGTCTTCCTGCTGCTCAACACCTTGGCGCTGCGCCGCGAGGTCGTCGTTTCGCGCGGTGAATTGGTCGAGATCGGCGGCGCCTTCCGGGTGCCCGACATCATGGGTCGGGCCGGGGCCAAGCTGAAGGAAGTGGGCACGACCAACCGCACCCACCTGCGCGACTTCGAAGGTGCCATCGCCCCGCGCACCGCCATGCTGATGAAGGTGCATACCAGCAACTACGCCATCCAGGGCTTCACCGCCAGCGTGCCGGAAGCGGAACTGGCAAGCCTCGCCCATGAGCACCGGCTGCCTTTCGTGGTCGACCTGGGCAGCGGCACCCTGACCGACCTCGCGCGCTGGGGCCTGCCGCACGAGCCGACGCCGCAGGACTCGCTGAACGCCGGCGCCGACCTGGTCAGCTTCAGCGGCGACAAGCTTTTGGGCGGGCCGCAGGCCGGCATCCTGGTCGGCCGCGCCGATCTCATCAAGAAGATCAAGAAGAACCCGCTCAAACGTGCCCTGCGGGTAGGCAAGCTGACCCTGGCCGCGCTGGAGGCGGTGCTGCGCCTATACCGCGACCCGGAGCGTCTGCCCGAGCGGCTGGCCAGCCTGCGCCTGCTCACCCGCAGCGGCGGCGACATCGAGGCCCAGGCCCGGCGCCTGCTGCCCGCCCTGCAAGCGGCCGTGGCCGGCTGGCCGGTGGCGGTCAGCGCCGAGCCGGCCCTGTCCCAGATCGGCAGCGGTTCGCTGCCGGTCGACCGCCTGGCCAGCCATGCCCTGGTGTTGCGCCCCCAGGGCAGGAAGTCCGGCGTCTTGCACGAGATCGAGGCCGCCTTGCGCGGCCTGCCGGTGCCGGTCATCGGCCGCATCGCCGACGGCGCCCTGCGGCTGGATCTGCGCTGCCTGGAAGACGAACCCGGTTTCTGCGGCCAGCTGGCCGCACTCTCCAGGCCATGATCGTCGGGGACTGAAATGATTGTCGGCACGGCAGGCCACATCGACCACGGCAAGACCTCGCTGGTGCGGGCGCTCACCGGCGTCGACACCGATCGGCTCAAGGAGGAGAAGGCGCGCGGCATTACCATCGAACTGGGCTATGCCTATCAGCCCTTGGCCAATGGCGAGATGCTCGGCTTCATCGATGTGCCGGGCCACGAGCGCTTCATCCACACCATGCTCGCCGGGGCGGCGGGCATCGACTACGGCCTGCTGGTGGTGGCGGCCGACGACGGCGTGATGCCGCAGACCCGGGAGCATCTCGACATCCTGGAACTGCTCGGCCTCGAACAAGGTGCGGTGGCGCTCAGCAAGATCGATCGCGTCGAGGCGGCCCGCCTGGCAGAAGTCGAGGCGGAGATTCGGACCTTGCTCGCCGCAACGCCGCTGCGCGACGCCGCCATCTTCCCCGTCTCCGCCATCACCGGCGCTGGCATCGATGCCTTGCGCGCGCACCTGCATGCCGTGGCCGCCGCTTCCAGCCGGGGCGCGGCCCAGGGCGGCTTCCGTCTGGCCGTGGACCGCAGCTTCAGCCTCAAGGGCACCGGCACCGTGGTGACCGGCACGGTGTTCGCCGGTCGCGCCCAAGTCGGCGACGAGCTGGTGCTCACGCCCAGCGGCAAGCGCGCACGCCTGCGCGGCCTGCATGTCATGAACCGGGCGGCCGAATCGGGTCAGGCCGGCCAGCGCTGCGCCCTCAACCTCGCCGGTCTCGACAAGGACGAGATCGCGCGCGGCGACTGGGTCGTGGCGCCGGCCCTGCATGCCCCCAGCAGGCGTTTCGATGCCCGCATCCGACTCTCGCACCATGCGGCGCAGGCCCTGCGGCACTGGCAGCCGGTGCATCTGCACCTGGGCGCGGCGCACACCATGGCGCATGTCGCCCTGCTGGAGGACGACAGCTTGGCCGCCGGCGCTTCGGGCTTGGCGCAACTGGTCTTGGATCAGCCGATCGGCGTCTTGTACGGCGATGCCTTCGTCTTGCGCGACGCCAGCGCCCGCCACACCCTGGGCGGCGGCCGCGTGCTCGATCCCTGGGCGCCGGCCCGCCAGCGCAAGACACCGCAACGGCTGGCGGAACTCGTTATTTTGCAGGAGGCCGACCCGACCCGGCGCCTGCACGGCCTGCTGGCGAGCGCCAGCTTGGGGCTCGATCTCACTCGCCTGGCTACGGCCTGGAATGGCCCCGAGCTTGCCGGCCTATTGCCGCGGGAGACCCGGCGCATCGCCGCCGCGGGGCGCGAGCTCGCCTTTGCGAGCGACCACTGGCAGGCCTTGGCGCAGCAAGTCCTGGCCGGGCTGGCGGATTTCCACACACGATTTCCCGACGAACTGGGGCCGGAAACTGCGCGTGCCCGGCGCATGCTCCTGCCTAGATTGGAGGCGGCCGCCTTCACGGCCTTGGTCGGGGGGCTGGTCGCCGACCGGCGCATCGAGCGCAGCGGTCCCTGCCTGCACCTGCCCGAGCATCGCATCAGCCTGAATCCCCAGGAGCAGGCCCTGTATGAGCGGATTCGGCCGTGGTTGCTGGAAACACCTGACAACCCGCCCTGGGTACGTGATCTGGCGCGACGCGCCGAGGTGGACGAGGCAGTCATGCGCCGCCTGCTGCTGAAGCTGGCCCGGCAGGGCGAGGTCTATCAAGTGGTGCACGATCTGTTCTATGCCCCCGAGGCCGTGGCCGCGCTCGCCGCCGTGGTGCGGGAGTTGGAGCAAGCGGCCGGCGAGACACGGGCGGCGTCATTCCGCGACCATACGGGGATCGGTCGCAGGCGCTGCATCCAGTTGCTCGAGTTTTTCGATCGGATCGGCTATACCCGTCGGGTGCGCGAGGCGCATCGGCTGCGCAGTCCGGAGATGTTCGGCCAGGGGTAGAATGGCCGGCGACGTTTGAGGCAGTAAAGGGAAGGAAATCGTTCCTGGTGGGGCGGCCGGGCTTCAAACCCGGTTGGGGGCGTCAGTCGCTCCCGGGTGGGTTCGACTCCCACTTCCTTCCGCCACTCCCGGGTTGATTGGCCCGCCCGGCGCGATTCGAACGCACGACCCCTGCCTTCGGAGGGCAGTACTCTATCCAGCTGAGCTACGTGCGGAGAGCGCGAAGAATAGCATAGCCGACTTTCAATTGGCAGGCAGCCCACCGTATAATCGCGGGGTTTTGCTTACCGGAATTCAGGAAATAGATCATGGCTGATCACCACGAAATGACCAAAACCACGCCAAAAGAATTCGTCATGGCCACCCTGGGCGGTCTGTTTGCTCCAGGTTTGGCGATCTTCCTGATTGTGATGCTGGTGATCGGCATCCAATCCCGACTGAGTGGCCAGGACAGTGAGGCCACGGCGGACAAGGCGGTGCGCGAGCGGATCAAGCCTTTCGGTGTCTCCGTCGCCATCGACCCCAATGCGCCCCGCGTCGAGATGGCCGGCGAGCAGGTCTACAACGAGGTCTGCAGCAACTGTCACGGTTCCGGTGCTTTGGGTTCGCCCAAGCATAAGGATGCCGGCGCCTGGGCCAAGCGCATCGCCCAAGGCTGGCCGGTGTTGCTCGACCATGCCATGAACGGCTTCAACAAGATGCCGGCTCGCGGCGGCGAGCCCGATCTGACCGATCTGGAAGTGGCTCGCGCCATCGCCTTCATGACCAATGCTGCCGGTGCCAAGTTCGAGCCGGTGCTGAAGAAGGAGGTCGAGCCGACCGCTGCCGAGCTGGCCCGGGGCAAGGTGGTTTATGGCGAGAACTGCGCCAGCTGCCATGACACCGGCGTCACCGGCGCCCAGAAGCTGACCGACGCCAAGGCCTGGGAGCCACTGCTCAAGCAGGGCAAGGACTACCTCTACACCGCCGCGATCAAGGGCACTTTCGGCGGCCCGGCCAAGGGTGGCAACGAGAAGCTGTCCGATGCCGATACCCGCATGGCCGTGGACTACATGGTCGAACAGGCCCGCGCCAGCGTGGCCAAGGCGGCCAAGGCAGCCAAGCCGGAGGAGAAGAAGAAGGCGGCGGCCAAGTAGGTCACTGACCCAGCACCGACAAAAAAAGCGCGGCCAGGTGCCGCGCTTTTTTTGTGCCCGCCGCCATAGGGCGGCTTGCGCGTCGTTAGAGGGTGCGGCCGGTGAATTGGCCCTTCTTGATCTCCACCTTGAACATATTGCTGCACTTCTTGCAGACCACGACTTGGCTGCCGTTGACGGTGCTGACCACGAAGGAGTTCTCTTCCCCGCATTTGGGGCATTTCGCAGTGTTGTTACCTTGTGCCATTTCGACGCCTCCTCTTGAGATTATTGATTGATCTGTCAGGCAGCACTGCCAGCTTAACCGTTTATTTATTGGCCGCCAACATGGCCTTGAGGTTGGCCAGGCGGTTGCGGCCGGCCTCGCGGGCGACATCCGAATTGTCCTCCTGGCCGCTATGGCGCAGTTCGGCGGCGTCGATTTCGTCGAGGAAGCGCGAGGGCTCGCACGCCACCCAATCGCCACCTTTTTTGCGCTTGCCGCAGCAGGTCAGGGTGAGGCTTTTCTGGGCGCGGGTGATGCCGACATACATCAGCCGGCGCTCCTCCTCCAGGCGGGCGTCTTCCTGGCATTCGCGATGGGGCAGGATGTCCTCCTCGACCCCGGCCAGAATCACGTGTGGGAACTCCAGGCCCTTGGCCGCGTGCAGGGTGGACAGGCGCACCGCGTCAATCTCGCCCTCGTCGCGGCCTTCTAGCAGGTTCATGAGAGAAACGGTCTGGGTCAGCTCGATCAGGCTCTTGTCGTCTTCCTCGCCCTTTTTGCTCAGCCAGTCGACGAACTCGCTGACGTTGCCCCACCTGGCCTTGGCCGCGCGGTCGTCCTCGGTATCGTACAGCCATTCCTCGTAGCGGATGGCGGCGAGCAGTTCCTGCAGTAGGCGGCCGGCCGGCTCCCTCGGCGCCCGGTGCGCCAGGCGGTTGATGAAGTCGCCGAACTCGAGCAGGGGCTCCAGTTGCTTGGCGGCCAATCGGCCTTGCAGACCCGTCTCGAAGGCGGCCTCGAACAGCGAGCAATGCCGCTCGGCGGCGTATTGGCCCAGCTTTTCCAGGGTGCCGGCGCCGATGCCGCGCTTCGGGGTGGTGGCGGCGCGGATGAAGGCGGGGTCGTCGTCCTGGTTGGCGATCAGACGCAGGTAGGCGGTGAGGTCCTTGATCTCGGCACGGTCGAAAAAGGACTGGCCGCCGGATAGCACATAGGGAATCTTCAGGCTGCGCAGGGCCTCCTCGAACAGCCGGGCCTGGTGGTTGCCGCGGTAGAGCACGGCGTAATCGGCGAAGCGGGTGCGGCTCTCGAACTTGTGGGCGGAGATGCGCATGGCGATGGTCTCCGCCTCGTGCCGGTCGTCCTTGCAGCGGATGACCTGGATCGGGTCGCCGATGCCCAACTCGCTCCACAGATTCTTCTCATGCACCCGCGGGTTGTTGCGGATCACGCTGTTGGCGGCCTTGAGGATGCGCTGGCAGGAGCGGTAGTTCTGGGTCAGCGGAATGATCTTGAGCCGGCTGTAATCCTCGCCCAGGCGCTTCAAGTTCTCGATGTCGGCGCCGCGCCAGGCGTAGATCGCCTGATCGTCGTCGCCCACGGCGGTGAAGCGGCCGAGGGGTCCGACCAGCAGCTTCATCAGCTCGTACTGGGCGCCGTTGGTGTCCTGGTATTCGTCGACCAAGAGGTGGCGCATGCGGTTTTGCCAAGACTCGCGTGCCTCGGCATCAAGACGGAACAGCTCCACCGGCAGCCGGATCAGGTCGTCGAAGTCCATGGCCTGGTAGGCCTTGAGCGTGTCCTGATAGGCGCGGTAGGCCACGGCCATCTGCCGCTCGGTTTCGTCGCCGGCCGCCTGCATGGCCGCCTCCGGCGGGATGAGGGCGTACTTCCAGTTCGAGATGATGGCGGCGGCCTGGCGCAGCGTGCCCTTGTCCGGCGCCTTGGTGATCTCGGACAGGATGGCCTGGGTGTCGGCCGCATCCAGCACCGAGAACTGCGGCTTGTAGCCCAGGCGCTTGGCCTCGCGTCGCAGGATGGTCAGGCCCAGGGCGTGGAAGGTGCAGACGGTGAGGCCCTGGCCGGCCTTGCCCTCGAGCAGTTCGCCGACCCGCTCCTTCATCTCGCGCGCGGCCTTGTTGGTGAAGGTCACCGCGGTGATGCCGCGCGGGTCGTAGCCGCATTCGGCGATCAGATAGGCGATCTTGCGGGTGATCACCCGGGTCTTGCCCGAGCCGGCGCCGGCGAGCACCAGGAGGGGCCCGTCCAGGTATTTCACCGCTTCGCGCTGCTGGGGATTGAGGTTGGCGAGGAGGGACATGCGGCCGCGATTTTACCGCGCCGCGCCCGACCATTACACTGGCAAGAAAAACAGGAATCGGAATGGGCACTTACGTCATCGGCGATGTGCAGGGTTGCCTCGGCGCCCTGCACGAATTGCTGGAAACCATCGCCTTCGATCCCGCGCGCGATCGCCTCTGGCTGACCGGCGACCTGGTCAATCGCGGCGAGGATTCTCTCGGCACCCTGCGCTGGTGCATGGCGCATGAGGATAGCCTCGTCGCCATCCTGGGCAACCACGACCTGCACCTGCTCGCCGTGGCCGAAGGTTTCGTGCCGGCGCACAAGAAGGACACCCTGGACGAGATCCTCGACGCGCCGGATCGGGCCGAGGTGCTTAACTGGCTGCGCCACCGGCCCATGGTGCACCGCGAAGGAGCCAACCTCATGGTCCATGCCGGCCTGCTGCCGGAATGGTCGGCGGACGAAGCCGTGGCGCTAGGGCAGGAACTGGAGGCGGCGCTGCGCGGGCCGGGCTATCGCGAATTCCTGCGCGGGATGTACGGCAACGAGCCGCGCCACTGGGATTCGGGTGTCTCCGGGCAGGATCGGCTGCGCCTGATCGCCAACGCCATGACCCGCCTGCGTTTCCTGCATGCCGACGGCGGTATGGAATTCCTGCACAAATGCGCGCCGGAAGCGGTGCCGGAAGAATTGACACCCTGGTATGACATGCCGGGGCGCCGCAGCCGGGACGTCCGCATCTTCTTCGGCCATTGGTCGACCTTGGGGCTATTCCAGCGGCCGGATGTGGTCGGCCTGGATACCGGCTGCCTTTGGGGTGGCCAGCTCAGCGCATTGCGCTTGGAGGACGGGCGACTGTTTCAGGTGCCGTGTCACGCCCGGCGCGAGCCAGGGCATCACGGATAGCGGTCTCGGCCGCCTGGGCAAGTTCGCGTCGGTGGCCGCCTATCGCCGAGATCGGCGGCAGGATGTGGACCTCGGCCTGGATGCCGCCACTGCGCAAGACCCGCATGAGCGACTGAGCCATGGTGGTCTCGCCGTGATAGGCCGCGACCAAGGTCGGCTGGCCTGAGGCGTCGAGGTAGCGGATCAATACCGGCCAGACTTGGGCGCCGGCCTCCAGGGCCGGGTTGAACAGCGAGGCATAGAAGGGTTTCACCTCGCTGCCGTCGGTGGTGGTGCCCTCCGGGAACAGGGCCAGGCATTCGCCGGCGCGCAGGTGTTCGGCCATTTCCTTGTTGATGCGTGCGGCATCGCGCAGCGAGCTGCGCTCCAGGAACAGGGTGCCGGTCATCTTTGCCAGCCAGCCGATCAAGGGCCAACTCTTGATCTCCGCCTTGGAGATGAAGCGGGTGAACAACATGCTGTGCAGGACATAGATGTCCAGCCAAGAGACGTGGTTGGCGACGATCAGCGCACCCTCGCCGCGCACCGCGGGCGGCCTGCCCTTCACGATGACGCGAACACCGGCCAAGGCGACCATCCGGGCAGCCCAGGCGGTGACCCGCCGGGCCCGCTCTTCGCTGCTCAGATGCGGGAACAGGAAGAGGATGGTGAAGGTGCCGGTCAGCAGGTGGCCGGCGATGCGCAGGAGTTGATAGGCCGCCCGCATGCCCTTATGCCACCCTGTGCCGCATTACTTCAGGAAATGCCGGGCGTAAGTGCCGTTGACCTGTTTCAAAGGCAGCAGGATGGGCAGGTCGGCCGTGTTGAAGTCCGGATCCCAGGCCGGTTCGCCGCAGATATAGGCGCCGACCCGCAGGTAGCCCTTGATCAAGGGCGGCACCACCGGGGCCTTGACCGTATCCAAGGCCTCCAGGGGCAGCGGGCAGCGCGGCGTGACCTGCCATTCGACCGGCGCCAGGTGCTTGTCCTTCAGGGCATGCCAGATACCGGCCGCATTGTGGCCGCCGTCGGCCATGCCGATGCTGGCGCAGCCGATCAGATAGTCGTAACCGTTCTGCATCATGTACTCGGCCAAGCCGGCCCAGAGCAGGGTGATGACGCTGCCGCTGCGATGCTCGGGGTGCACGCAGGAACGGCCCAGTTCGACCATGCGCTCGCGCAGGTGCTGCAAGCGGGTCAGGTCGAATTCCTGTTCGGTATAAAAGCTGCCGACCCGTTTGGCAGCAATGGGGCTGAGGATGCGATAGGTGCCGACCACCTCGCCGGTATCGGCATCGCGCACCAGCAGATGCTGGCAATAGGGGTCGTAGAGGTCGATGTCCAAACCGGGTTCCGGCGTATTCAGCCGCGCCCCCATCTCCTCGGCGAAGACCTTGTAACGCAGGCGCTGGGCCTCGCGCACCGCCTGCTGGCTGTCCGCCATGCCGACCTGGTAATGCCGCTTGACTCGACCGCCACCCTCCACGCGTTCTTGCAACATCGCGTCGTCCTCTTTCAAGTTGCGATGTTGCAGAAATTAGCGAGGGCAGATGACGGCTAGGTGACGGCGGCATTAAGGATTGGTTAAAGGCGGTGAGCGGCAAAACACCGCCCGCTCGCTAATGGCTGACCCGGGTCTGGCCGCCGGACTCCAGGATGCGCACCCGCTCGCCGACGCTGAAGCGCTCGCCGGTGTCTTCCTGGATGACCGCCAGGGTGCGGCCGCTGTCCAAGCGCACGGTGATCTCCAGGCCGGGTTTCTTGGTGATCCCCTTCTCCGCGGCGGCACCGGCGATGCCGCCGGCCACGGCGCCGATCACCGTGGCCAGTGTCTTGCCCTTGCCTTCGCCGACCTCGCTGCCGACGACGCCGCCGACCACGGCGCCCGTGGCGATGCCGACTCCGGACTGGGTACCTTCCAGGCTGACGCTGCGCACACTTTCGACTACGCCCATCTTCACTTCATAGGCGCGCCGGGTCTCGCTGCGTTCATAGTCGCTGCCACCGAGGCTGCCGGCGCAACCGGTCAGGGCCAGGGCGATGAGGGGAAGGATCAGGATTCGCTTAGTCATGTCGGACTCCACTTTGGGCAATTACAGTGCATAACCATATTCGGCCTTGAACCGCTGGGCAATTTCATCGTAGCCGAAGCGGTGGTTCTGGCCACCCTGCCGGGCGATTTTCAGCGCGCCGAGCAGGCCGGCCAGGCGTCCCGTGGTCGGCCAGTCCATGCCCTTCAACATGCCGAACATCAGGCCGGCCCGGTAGGCGTCGCCGCAACCGGTGGGGTCGATCACAGCGGCCGGCTCGGCCGGGGGAATGTCGTGGACCTGGCCGTCGGCGTGGATCTGCGAGCCCTTGGCGCCCAGAGTGACGATCAAGGCCTTTACCTGCTTGGCCAGGCCGGTCAGGCTCTCGCCGGTGCGTTCCTGCAAGAGTTGCGCCTCGTAGTCGTTGCAGGCCAGATAGTCGGCTTGCCGGATGAACTGCATGAGTTCCTCGCCGTTGAACATGGGCAGGCCCTGGCCCGGATCGAAGATGAAGGGGATGCCGGCATCAAAGAACTGGCGGGCGTGGTCGACCATGCCTTGGCGGCCGTCCGGTGCCACGATGCCGAGCTTGATGCCCTGGGCGTCGCTCACCTGGTTCTCGTGGGACTGGTTCATGGCACCCGGATGGAAGGCGGTGATCTGATTGTCGTCCAGGTCGGTGGTGATGAAGGCCTGGGCGGTGTAGCTGCCTTCGACGTGGCGGATGTGCGCGGTCTCGATGCCGTGTTTTTGCAGGCGCTCGGTGTATTGGCCGAAGTCGTCGCCGACTGTGGCCATGATCACCGGCTCGCCGCCGAGCAGCTTCAGGTTGTAGGCGATATTGCCGGCGCAACCGCCGAACTCGCGGCGCATCTCGGGCACCAGGAAGGAGACGTTGAGGATGTGGATCTTCTCGCTCAGGATGTGGTTCTTGAACTGGTCCGGAAACACCATGATGGTGTCGTAGGCCATGGAGCCGCAAATCAGGGTGCGCATAAGGTTCCTTTGTCGGGGACTGTCGTTCGATCAGCCCGCTATGTTCGCCTTATGCGCGAGGTCAGGCAACTGTTGGGGGTGAGCGGCCGCAGTTCATCGAACCGCCTTGGACGCAGCTGATCCTGAATGCTTGAGGGGATGAGATGGTGGTGGAGTCCTAAGTGGAATCCAACCGGCATCTACATCTTGGTAGGAATGTAGCGGAAATGGGCGGAACCGCCGCCGCCCCATCAAGCCATCCCGTTGTTCCTTTGTTGTTCAGATTGTGCTTGACCGCCACTGTCGGCATCCCTATGATTCGCTTCGGAACAACAACTGAACAACGGAGTACGGCATGGAAAAGCGTTTTGCGGCGACCTTGAGCCGGTCGCAGGGTCGAAGTGCATGGGCTGTGATCTTCCGCCATCCGGTTCGGGTCGACCCGAATACCGGCAAGCCGGGGCTGCGGGTCCGCCAGGGCCTCGGGACACCCGACGAAGCCGAAGCCAACGATCTGAAGGCTCAACTCAACCAGCTACTGGCAGAGGAGAGCTTCTGGAGCTTGCCTGCCAGGGCGGAGGCTGAAAAGCGGTTCCACCGCCGGGTCGTCGAGATCTTTTATCACCGCATGGAACCAGAGCAGAGTGACATCGGTGCGATCCGCGAGTCGATCATTCCGCTGCCGACATCAAAGGATTCCGACTATCGGCGGGCGCTGCTGCTCGGGACGACCGGCGCCGGCAAGACGACGCTGCTTCGGCAGTTGATCGGCACGGACCCGGAGACCGAGCGCTTTCCGTCGACATCGACGGCGAAGACCACGGTGCATGAGACCGAGGTCGTGCTTGCGCCAGGCCCGTACAAGGCGGTGGTCACCTTCTTCCCCATCGACGAGGTTCGCGAGCACCTGAACGAGTGCATCTCGGAGGCCGTGCTGTCCGCCTACCGGGGCGACGGCGACGGTGAAGTGCTGCGCAAGCTGTTGATGCATGTGAACCAACGGTTCCGCTTCAACTACGTGCTCGGCAACGGGCCTCAGGTGGCCGGCACCGACGACGATGAGGATGACGAGGACGACGCCGCGGAGCCGACCGAGGAGACGGCTGCTGACGGTGTGATCGATCTCGACGCTACGAATGCGCTGCTGACGAAGACGTTGACGGCGTTGCGCGCCATCGCCGCCCGCCACGGCGACCAACTCAAGACCGAGCTGGGCGCCACCGACGAAAAGGATCAGCGGGTCGTCGACGAGTTGTTCGAGGAGGAGCTTGATCGCCGGCTGCGTGAAGACGACGAGTTCCACCACATCAGTGACGAACTGATGGACGAGATCGAGCTTCGTTTCTCGCTGCTCACCGATGGCACGGTGCGTCGCAACAAGCAAGGCTGGCCGCAATCGTGGTCGTGGGAGACCGGCGACCGTGCGACCTTCATCAAGACGGTCACGCGCTTCTCCAGTAACCACTCCCCACGCTTCGGGCGCCTGTTGACGCCGCTGGTGAACGGAGTCCGCGTGGCCGGTGCGTTCCTGCCGGCGTGGAACGGCGGCCAGCAGCCCAAGCTCGTGCTTCTCGACGGTGAAGGCCTGGGCCACACGCCCAAGTCGGTGGCAGCCATCTCGACCTCACTGACGCGGCGCATCGAGTCGACGGATGCCATCGTGCTCGTCGACAACGCTGTTCAGCCGATGCAGGCCGCGCCGGTTGCGGCCATGAAGGAAATTATCACGTCGGGCAGCGCCAGCAAGCTGCTGCTCGTGTTCACGCACTTCGACGAGGTCAAGGGCGACAACCTGCCCAACGCAACGGCCAAGGAGCAGCACGTCCTGGCTTCCGCCGAAAACGTCCTCGCCTCCATTGGCGAGGAGCTGGGCCCATTCGCGGAGCGAGCGCTTCGCGGCCGCCTGAAAGACGCCTGCTTCTTCGTCGGCGGGATCGACGAGGACCTGGATGCCACGAAGAAAACCCAAAGGCGGACCATCGGTCAGTTGCAGGCGCTGTTGGCTGCCATCGATGTCATCGTGGAGAAGCCGGCGCCCGTCCTCGCGCAGCCGGTGTACGACCGCATGAATCTCGTCCTGGCCGTCAAGAACGCGGCCGAGAGCTTCCACGATGCGTGGTGGCCGCGCCTGGGCCTCGACTACAAGCCCGGAGTCAGCAAGGAGCACTGGAAGCGCATCTGGGCGTTGAGCCGACGACTCAGCACGCCCGGCCTCGGCGACGAGTACGACAACCTCAAACCGGTCGCGGATCTACGCAAGCAGCTTCAGGATCGGCTGTATGTGCTGTTGCAGAACCCGCTCCGGTGGGACCCCGCCGAGCCGACCGACGATGCGCACAAGCAGCAGGTCTTTGACGGCCTGGCCAACGCGCTGTCCTCCAAGACGCTGGACCTCGCTACACGCCGCGTTCGGGCCGAACGGATGCCGGAGTGGCAGTCGGCGTTCAACCAGTCCGGGCGTGGTTCCAGCTACGCGCGCGCCTCGATCATCGGCGAACGCATCTACGAGCGCGCTGCGCCGATTCCTGACGTCACCCCCTCGCCGGATCGCAATTCCTTCCTGCACGAAGTGGCGGCTGTGGTCGAGAGCGTCTGCGAAGAGGTCGGCGCCAAGCTAGCGTAGTGGACGGTCACGGACATTCGAGGAGGGGCTCGCCCCGGAGCGAGGCTAGGCTTGCGATTGCCAGCGGTCTCGCTCGGCGGCCACCGGAGCCATCAGCGCGCGGAGCTTGGTGACGGCATCCGATGCGACATGCGGCAGGGAGGTGAACACGACCTTCCTGCCGCCATCCAAGCTCCAGGGGCTCAACTGCTCGGCCTGCGGGATCGACGGCCGGGCGGGGTCCAGCGGGTACGCCAGTACGCCCCAGGCCATCGCCCAGCTCCTTGTCGAACCCAGCTATCTCGCCCTCATCTCGAGCCGACAGGATGTGGTTGCCCAGACGCCGCCCATGTTCCTCAATCAGTTCCTTGACTGTGGTGGCACCTAATCCGCCACCTTCGATAAACAGATCGCCAGGGGCAAGCCCTTCGCTGAAAAACCAAATTCTTGAGTCCCACGCTTCGTTATCGACGGTGTAATTCACAAGAGCGCTGAGATGCAGGGCGTTGCCGACCGCATGCCCCGTGCGCACTGCCCGTCGACGCTGTTCCGTCGCCATCATGCGTAGAACGCGGTAATCGCCGTTTGCACGATAGGCAACGGAGGCCAGTTCGCCGTCACGGAGTAGGTCGCCCAGTTTTTTGTAAAAAGCTGGCGTGTGGCTCGGCTCGTTGGGAATCGACTCCTGGCATTTCGCGAGTGCGACACGACGATCCAGGTAGCAATAGGAATGCTTGCCGGCCCGCACGCGGGAAACAACATGGCGCAGGAGGTGATCGTTCCAATCTACTCTGCTCTGGGCCGCACGAACAATGGCCAACGACTGCTCGGCGTATGCGTGCATCACAGACGAGTTGCGGTAGTTCAGCCAGGCTTCATCCTCGGGTTCTGTATCGTCCCATGCCCAATAGAACAGTTCGTCGAAATCCTGGAACGGCATCGTCCCCTCTGGCCATGCATGTATTTGTCCTTCGGAGCGTGGAGCACATTTCTCGCGGGCACGCGCCACCCGACTGGCAACACCAGGCGGAAGCTCGTCGAGGACAACTGACGTATAGGCCCAGATGTCACCTGGGCGATCAATTAAGAGCAGTTCATATACGCGGTGCGCGTTGTCCGCAGCCTCGATCAGCTGCATCAATGGGCGCGATTCAAGGCGCACGCGGAAGCGATGCTTTGAATTTCGGAAACCCACCTCGCCGAAATCAACCACC
>JACAEC010000173.1 GCA_013389055.1 Hydrogenophilaceae bacterium | reverse complement strand
GAAGAACACCGCCCACGAGGCCTCGGGCAGATGATGCAGGCCGGCGAAGTGATGGCTGCGGGTGAGCGCCATCAGAGCGGCCAGGCCGAGGCCGATGAGCCACTGATTGCGCATGGACAAGTTCAACATGATGAAACCTCCTTCTTGCTTGAGCTTAGGTTGAGCGGCACTGTTGCTTGCATGGGGCCAATATTACGCGGACCCGCGTGCCAAGCAAGCACTGACAATCAAACAACGCACTCGCCGGATACCCGCCGGCTGAGCAGTGGGGCCATCGGCAGAAATGCCGGCGGTCAAGCGATCATCTCGGTACATAGCGCAACTGGACAAAAATATTGCGTCCGGGCGTGTTGTAGCCTTCGGCCAGCTCGTAATCCCGGTCAAAGGCGTTCGCAAGCCTGGCCTCGATTTTCCACTCTTGCGCCAGCTGGTAGCCGAGCCCAAGGTTCAGCAACCAGTAGCCTGACAGCTTTTCCGTGTTGCCCTGATCGCTGTAGCGCTTACCCTGACCGATCAGATCGGCAGACGCTGTCCATGCCCCGCCAACCCAGTCCACACCCATAGAGCCATGATGGCGCGAGCGCAAGAGTAGGAGCTTGCCCGTATCCGTGTTTTCAGGGTTCTGGATATCCAGATTCGCCCGCAGAGCGAACGAGCCCAAGCGCTCCCGCCAGGTCAGCGTCAAACCGCGCAAGCGGGCCGCTGCCACGTTGGACGGCAGCCAATCGGTCCAACCATCACCATCCAAATCGACGCCGGAGTCAGCCCACTGAATCAAGTCGCGCACTTTATTCTCGTAGGCGGTCGCCCCGAACTCCCGGCCGCCCTGCCTATACCTGAGCCCAAGCTCCAGATTTCTGGAGGTCTCCGGTCGCAGATTCGGATTCCCCTGTCCAGGCCAGTAAAGATCATCGAAGGATGGCGCCTTGAACGCCGTGCCATAGGCTGCAACTGCACGCCAGGCATCGTTCAGGCGATAACCGTACGACGCCACCCCGGTATTCTCGCCACCAAATTGGGAATCCTCGTCGCGGCGGACATTGACCGCCAGGTCGTGACGGCCCAGCTCGCGCCGCCAGCCGAGCATCAAGGCATTACGGCTGCGCAATTTCTTGTCGTAACCGACGTCGCCGCCCACCTCCTGCTCGATCCGCTCCGCCAGCAATTGAAGGTCGCCGAGCCCAGCCTGACCATCGAGTTGCCAGCCGTATTCCCGCTGGTTCATGGTGATGTGCGAATTGCTCGGCCCACCCGGCCCCCACCACCCGGCATCCAAATAGCGATAGGACTTGATGTCTTCGTTAGCCAAATTGACCCGCAATGTGCTCGACCACGATCCGCCGATTTGCGACTTCAGGCCCACGCCGACATTGCCCATCTGAACGTCACTGTGGTTATCAAAAGGGGTTACGCCGTTATCGAATTGCGTGCGCGCCTGAGTGGCCATGCCCTGCGCCATAAGGGTATGCCCGGCAGTGACGTCACGCTCTAAATGGAATGACGCGGAATGGCTCCGGTAGCCATCCCGGTCTGGATAATCGCCCTTCTTTGCATTGAATCCGTCCAGTTGCTTGTAGCTCCCGGCCAGGCTGTAGCGCCAGCCATTTTCATTGACACCACCGGCGTAGGCAGCCACATCTTCGCGGCCATAACTGCCGATACCGACGGCCGCGCCGTATTGAGGTTTCTCCGTGGGCCTGCGTGTGAAAATTTGGATAACCCCGCTGATCGCTTCGGAGCCATAAAGATGGCTCATTGGGCCGCGAACCACTTCGATGCGCTCCACCAAACCAAGCGGAATGTGCTCCAAGCGGGTACTGCCCAGCGTCGCCGAGGTCACCCGCACACCGTCGACCAAGACCAGCGCATGTCCACCATTGCCGCCACGAAGAAAGACACTGGACACCGAACCTATGCCACCACTCTGGGTAATCTCGACACCGGGCAGCGTTTGCATCAACTCGGTCAAAGAAGCTTGACCCGACCGATCGATGTCTTCTCGGTTGATAACCGTGACATCGTTGAGAACCCGATCGATGCTTTGCGGAAGCCTCGCCGCAGTCACAATGATCTCGCCCAGCATAGGCTCATCGGCCGCAAAGGCAGCCAGCGGCAGGCCGAACACGGCCAGTGCAATAAGATTTTGTTTCATGAAATGCCCTTCGCTTTCCCCGCCGCCCGCGGGGTTGGGTTGTGGAATGGCGGAAGCGGAAGGGCCAGGAAGAGACGCTAAAGGGCGGCGTCGTCGACCGCTCTCCCGCAGTCCGCAGCTATCCTCAGGCCGGTCTCCGGGCTCGCAAGAACATGGCGGGTCGCCTTCCCGGACTGATCAGCCCAGTGGCATTCAGGACCCACCCACACTCGCTTACCGTTGCGGGGGCAGCACAGGCATCGCACCTGTTTCCCAGTTTCACCCGCAATCATGCGATTGCGGACACCTGAAGAGGGCTGAATTCTATCGGAGAAGACGATGGAGGGGAAATCGAAAGGCCGGCCTGCTTGATACGCATCAAGGATGCGTCCCGGGCGTAGGCCTTGCTTACTCGTTCCGGTAGCCGCCGGTCTTCAGGCGATAGCGGATGCGCGCGAGGTCGGCCAGGCCTTCGCCACCGGCGCAGAAATAGGAATAAAAAAGCTCGCGGTGATAGCTGGCTTGCTGGCTGGCCTTGATCGGCTCCCAGCGGGGATAGCGGTTGCGCACCCACTCGCCGTTGGCGCGGCCGAAGGCGTAGATCTTGCGCTCGCCGCTGGTGCAGCGCATGCCCTCGAAGTTGACGGTCCTGGCACCCTGCGACGACACGACCACCACCGTATAGCGGACGACGCCGTCCTCGCCTACCGAGAGCGAGTTGTTGTCGATGAAATACTTGTTGCTTGTCGTCGCATCCACGGTGAAGGGAATCAGCGCTTCGGCCTTGGGCGCAGCCGGCAACTGGGCCTGGATCTCCTCCCAGGGCTTCTGCTCTTCGTCGAAGTCGTATTCGAATTGGCCCCAGGTGTAACTATCCGCTTGAGCGGGCAGAGCAGCGGCAAGGGCAAGACAGATCAGCAGGCGGCGCATGGGGTCACTCCGGGTCGATTAACCGGAATGATACCCCGGCCGCATCAGGCGGCGTAGATGTGCCGGCGCGTGAAGGGATAGTCCTGCCGGCCATTCTGGTCCGGCTTGCCGCCCAGTATCTGGAACAGGGCCAGCCAGTTGTGGTCGAAGGCAAAGGCGGAGCCGGCCATGTAGATGCGCCAGATGCGGTAGCGCTTCTCGCCGATCATCCGGATCGCCTCGGCCTCGCGCGCCTCCAGCCGGTTGACCCATTCCCAGAGTGTGCGGCCGTAGTGGGGGCGCAGGTTTTCCGCATCCAGCGGCTCGATGCCGGCGGCGGCCATCTCCTGCATCACGGTCGAGGCATGGACCAGCTCGCCGCCGGGGAAGACATACTGCTCGACGAACTCGGAGATCCCGCTGGACAGCCCTTTGCTGTTCAGCGCCACCGAGGTGATGCCGTGGTTCATCACTAGGCCGCCCGGTTTCAAGAGGCTGGCGATCTTGTCGAAGTAGGCCCGCAGGTTGCGCCGGCCGACATGTTCGAACATGCCGACGCTGGCGATCTTGTCGTAGCCCTCACCTTCCGGCACGTCGCGGTAGTCGATCAGGCGCACCTCGACCCGCCCTTGCAGGCCGCGCTGCTTGATCTGCTCCTGCACGTAATCATGCTGATTCTGGCTTAAGGTGATACCCGTGGCCTGAACGCCATAATGCTCGGCCGCACGCAGGATAAGGCCACCCCAGCCACAACCGATGTCGAGCAGGCGCTCGCCCGGCTGCAGCATCAATTTGCGAAAAATCAGGTCGAGCTTCTTCTCCTGCGCGCTATCGAGCGTGTCTTCGGCCGTCTCGAAATAGGCACAGGAGTAGACCCGGTTGCGATCGAGCCAGAGGCTGTAGAAATCGTTGGAGACGTCGTAGTGATAGGCAATGTTCTTGCGGTCGCGCAGGCGAGTGTGGCGCCACCACTTCCAGGCTTCGCTGCCCTTGCCTTCGCGGCAGGCCTCGGCTTGGCAGAAGGCCTGGCCCAGATGCAGGATGTCTTCGGCCTTGCCCTTGAGATCGATCAGGCCCTCGACATAGGCGCGAGCCAGCCCGCCCATGGTCGGGCTGGCCAGCACCTTCAGGGCCTTCGGGTTGTGCGGGGAGAGGTGCACCTTGGCGCCCGCACCCTCCAGGATATCGCCGCGCCAGGTTTGCACCCGCAAAGGCAGACCTTGAAGCCGTGCTTGAAACTGTTTGAGCAATAGATCCCGTAGCATGGTCCCACCCACTTAGCCACATTGGAAATGCGCACTTGCCTTGCTTTATCCGGCAGCCCAACCGCCGTCTTGTTATTGTTGTCTGCCTGATTCGCTTACATCACAACAGCGATGACCGCCGGTGACGGGACCCGCTAAGGGGTTCCGTCTGTGGCGGGCTTAAGCCACCAGGTCTGCCGTGAGCGAGTCGCGGACATTGGCAGCCAGCGGATCGATCGCTTCCGTGTAGACCGGATGATCGACCCCGACGGCAATTGCCGCACCCGACTTGGCCGCTGCCACCATGGCCGGGGTCAACTCGAAGCGCATGAAGTGCACCGAAGAGGTCTTCTCTTCGTTCTCGCGTTCCAGATCTTCGTCGGCAATGGCATAGACCTTGTCGTGGCCCGCCACCCGCACCCAGACCTTGTTCTCGACGCCCTTGAGTGCGGCGAGTTTGACCCGGCGCTCTTCCGGATCCGGGTACTCGATCATCATGGTCGCCTTCCAGTTGCTGCCGTCGGGCACCAGGGGATTGTAGGCATTGAGCTCGTCCATGATGCCTTCGTCCTCGAAGATGCGCTCGGCGCGCAGCATCTCCTGGACCTGGTAGCGCATGGTCAGCTCGTCTTCGAAGTGCAGGGTGATATGCGCGCCCAAGGGCACAATCCGGTTCTTCTTGTGCGCCATGATCTTGGCGCGGAACTCGGGCCTGGCCTTGGCATAGGCCTCGAGCGACATCAAGCTGTCTCGGGTAATCTTCGGCATGGTTTCCTCTTACAGTCCGTAGGCGATGCGCAGCAGGGTGAGCGGATGCTCCTTGCGGGTCTGCTCACCCGCCTCGCCCATGCCCTGCTGGATATGCCGGCCGGCGATGGCGCAATCGGAGCTGATCCACTTGGGTGCATTGCTGCCCATCTGCTTGAAGACCGGCTTGCCGATCTTCATCGAGTTGTCGAAATATTCCTTCTTCACGCCCCAGGTGCCGTCGTGACCTGAGCAGCGCTCGACCATGTTGACCTCGGCGCCGGCCAATTTGAGCGCATCGCGGGTCTTGTTGCCCATGTTCTGCACCCGCAGATGGCAGGCCACGTGGTAGGAGACGTTGCCCAGCGGCTCCTTGAAATCGGTCTTCAGCAGACCGTCGGCATGGCGCAGCATGAGGTACTCGAAGGGGTCGAACATCGCCTCCTGCACGGCCTTCACATCGGCATCGTCCGGGAACATGAGGGGCAGTTCCTGCTTGAACATCAGGGTGCAAGAAGGAACCGCGGTGACGATGGCATAGCCTTCGCGCGCGAGCTTGGCGAGCACGGGGATGTTGATGTCCTTGTGTTTCTCCACCGTCTCCAGGTCGCCCAACTCCAGCTTGGGCATGCCGCAGCAGGCCTCCTTCT
>JACAEC010000128.1 GCA_013389055.1 Hydrogenophilaceae bacterium | reverse complement strand
GTTCTGGTCGCTGCTGTTCATCTTCCTGCTCTACTTCACCGCCCCGGCCCTGGCCGTGCTGGCCAAGTACGAGGTCTACCATCACCTGGTCGGTTCCTCGTTCGCCGCCCTGCCCGCCTGGGTGGCCAACTGGGCCGCGGTGGACGCCACGCTGATGAAGGTGGTCGACATCAACATGGACGGCATCGTGCAGTTGGCCGAGATCACTCTCGGCGGCGACTTGATCGTGCTGGCCACGCCGGAAATCGCCGGCCTGCCCTACGTGATCTCAGGCCTGGTCGCCGCCGGCGGTCTGGCCGCCGCGCTGTCCACCGCCGACGGCCTGCTCTTGACCATCGCCAACGCCCTGTCGCACGACGTCTACTACAAGATGATCGACCCCAAGGCCTCCACCGTCCGCCGCCTGGCCATCTCCAAGGGCCTGCTGCTGGTGGTGGCGTTGATCGCGGCCTACACGGCCTCGCTCAAGCCGGGCGACATCCTGTTCCTGGTCGGCGCCGCGTTCTCCCTGGCCGCCTCGGCCTTCTTCCCCGCCCTGGTCCTGGGCGTGTTCTGGAAGCGGGCCAACTACCTGGGCGCGGTGATCGGCATGGCCGTGGGTCTGGGCGTGTGCATGTACTACATGTTCATGACCTACGACTTCTTCGGTGGTGTCGCCGCCAACGAGTGGTTCGGCATCAAGCCCATCTCCGCCGGCGTGTTCGGCATGCCGGCCGGCTTCATCGGCGTGATCATCGGCTCCCTGCTGTCCAAGGCCCCGGCCAAGGAGATCCAGGACCTGGTCGACCACGTGCGCTACCCCAGCCTGGAAGGCGACATCGACACCAAGGCGGCCTAAGCCTCCGGTGTCCCACCCCGGCCACGGGGTGGTTTAAACAAAACGGCCCGCGATTGCGGGCCGTTTTGTTTGGAGACTCGGACTCGGATCAGATTGGCAGCAGGTGGGCGAGATCGGCCCGTTGCGCATCCTGCACCAGGCGTTTGGCCGTCTGCGGGTCGTGGCGGACGCAGTGTTCGATCACGGCCTGCACCGCATCCGGCCGGTTGCAATGGTATTCGGCCATGCCCAGGGCATACCAGGCGGCGCCGTTCATCGGCTGCAATTCGGCCGCGCGGCGCAGGGCCTCGGCCGCCGCCACGTGCTCGCCCCGATGGGCCTGGACCATGCCCAGGCCATACCAGGCGCGATCGAGATTGGGATTGCCCGCCACCGCCTTGCCGAAGGCCTCGATCGCGGCCTCGGCATTGCCGGCGTGCTCTTGGACATAACCGAGGTTGAACCAGGTGTCGGCGTGTTCGGGCTCGATCGCCAGCGCCCGCTCGAACCACTGCGCCGCCGCCGGCCACTGCTGCTTTTTGGCGTGCAGCCAGGCCACGCTGCGCGCCGCCTCGGCATTCTCTGGATTGGCCCGGAAGCACTCGACGAAGGCCTCCAGGGCCTGGTCGTCGCGGCCCAGCCAGGTGAACAGGTTGGCACGCAGGGAATAGCGGAGTTGATCGAAGTTCATGATCGCGCGATGGACTGAAGAAGTCCGCTATTCTCGCGGGCCTGAACCGGGGCCACAAGTTAAAATGTCGCCATTGCACATTCGCGAGTCCACCATGCAAGTCGAACTCCTGCTCATCTCGATCCTGCGCGCCCTGGTCGAAGTCGCCGGCTTCGCCCTTTTGGGACAGGGCCTGCTCGCGCTGCTGGCCGGCAAGTACCGGCAAGACAACCTGTTCTACAAGATTCTGCAGACCGTCACCCGGCCGGTGATCCGCGCGGTACGCTTCATCACCCCGCGCGTCGTCATCGACGCGCATATCCCGTTTCTGGCCTTTTTCCTGCTGTTCTGGCTGTGGATCGCACTGGCCCTGGCCAAGCGTTACTTCTGCGTCCTGCACGGCCTGGCCTGCTGAGGCACAGGCCGGCCGGCGTCGCCGGCTGGGGTAGAATGGCGGCCTGATTCGCCTGGACCGACCCATGAGCCACCTGAAAAACGATACCTTCCTGCGCGCCCTGCTGCGCCAGCCCACCGATTACACCCCGGTCTGGCTGATGCGCCAGGCCGGCCGCTACCTGCCGGAATACTGCGAGACCCGCCAACGGGCCGGCAGTTTCCTAAGCCTGTGCAAGACGCCGACGCTGGCCACCGAAGTCACCCTGCAACCCTTGGCCCGCTACGACCTCGATGCCGCCATCCTGTTCTCCGACATCCTGACCATCCCGGATGCCATGGGCCTGGGGCTGTACTTCGCCGAGGGCGAGGGGCCCAAGTTCGAGCGGCCGCTACGCGAGGAATGGGCGATTCGCGACCTCAAGGCGCCGGACCCGCACGACCACCTGCGCTATGTGCTCGACGCGGTGAGCGAGATCCGCCGGGCGCTGGACGGCTCGGTGCCGCTGATCGGCTTTGCCGGCAGCCCCTTCACCCTGGCCTGCTACATGGTCGAGGGCGAGGGCAGCGACAGCTATACCAAGCTCAAGACCCTGATGTATTCCCGGCCCGACCTCTTGCACCACATCCTCGACGTGACCACGACGGCGGTGACCGACTACCTCAACGCCCAGATCGAATGCGGCGCCCAGGCGGTGATGGTGTTCGACTCCTGGGGCGGCATGCTCTCCCAGGCCGCCTACCTGGAATTCTCCCTGCCCTATATGGCGCGGATCATGGCGGCGCTGAAGCGAGAGAACGAAGGCCGGGTGGTGCCGCGCATCGTCTTCACCAAGGGCGGCGGCCTCTGGCTGGAAGACATCGCCCGGTGCGGGGCCGACGCGGTCGGCCTGGATTGGACCATCGACATCGGCGCGGCCAGGAAGCGCGTGGGCGACAAAGTCGCCCTGCAAGGCAACCTCGACCCCACCATCCTGCTCACCACGCCCGAGGCGGTGGCGGCCGAGAGCAAACGGGTGCTCACCTCGTTCGGCAAGGGCAACGGCCACGTGTTCAACCTGGGCCACGGCATCTCCCAGTTCACCCCGCCGGACAACGTCCGGGTGCTGGTCGATACGGTGCATGCCGAGAGCCGGCAATATCACCAGGGCTGATCAAACC
>JACAEC010000125.1 GCA_013389055.1 Hydrogenophilaceae bacterium | reverse complement strand
GGCGAGGGGCGAGGGGCGAGGGGCGAGGGGCGAGGGGCGAGGGGCGAGGGGCGAGGGGCCAGGGGCGAGGGGCCAGGGACGGCCCCCCCCGGTCAGATGGACTCGCTGCGGGCAGCGTCGAGGGCCGCCTGGTAGTTGGGCTCCTGCTTGATCTCGGGGACCAGCTCGGAATGCAGTACCCGGTCGCGCTCGTCCAGGACCACCACGGCCCGGGCGGTGAGGCCCGCGAGCGGGGGGTCCATGATCATCACGCCGTAGTCCTTGTGGAAATCGCGCCCGCGCAGGGTGGACAGGGTGATCACGTTGGTCAGCCCTTCGGCGCCGCAGAAGCGGTTCTGGGCGAAGGGCAGGTCGGCGGAGATCACCAGCACCACGGTATTGGGCAGGCTGGCGGCGGCCGCGTTGAACTTGCGGGTGGACTCGGCGCACACGGGGGTGTCCAGGCTGGGCACGATGTTCAGGATCTTCTTCTTGCCCCAGAACTGGGACAGGGAGACGTCCTTGAGGTCCTTGTCCACCAGCATGAAGGAATGGGCCGTGTCGCCAACGCGGGGGAAGTTGCCGCCGACGGAGATGGGCTCGCCGCCCAGGGTTACAGTTGCCATCGTTGCCTCCTATTCAATAAGGGGTGTGGGTCAAGACTTGTACGCGCACGGCGGGGCCTCGCGACGCCGGCTGAGAATGCGTTCCAATTTTTGCGCATAGTCGTCCAGGTCGCCATCGGTTTTCGTTTCCGTGGCGCAGACCAGGATGCAATCCTTCAGTTCGGCATAGTCCCCGGACAGGGGATGGCCGCCCAGGATGCCCTGGGCACGCAGGGCGCGCAGGACCTCGGCGGCATCGGCCGGCAGGCGGATGACCGCCTCGTGGAAGGCGGGACCGGTGAACACCCGCTCCACGCCCGGGATGGCGGTCAGCCGGGCCAGCAGCTCCCGGGTGCGCGCGTGGCTGACCAGGGCCACGTCCCTGAGCCCCCGGGGACCCAGCAGGGACAGGTAGAGGGTGGCCGCGGTGACCAGCAGGCCCTGGTTGGTGCAGATGTTGGAGGTGGCCTTGGAGCGGCGGATGTGCTGCTCGCGCGCCTGCAAGGTGAGGGTGAAGCCGGGCCGGCCCTCCGAGTCCACGGTGCGGCCGACGATGCGCCCGGGCATCTGGCGCACCAGGGCCTGCCTGGCGGTCATGAAACCGAAGTAGGGACCGCCGGAGGACAGCGGCACGCCCAGGGGCTGGCCCTCGCCCACGCAGATGTCCGCACCGGCCGGGTTGGATTGTCCGGCCTGGCCCCACTGTCCCGGCGGCTTGAGCAGGGCCAGGCTCACGGGGTTGGTCACGGCGATGACCAGCATGCCCTGGGCGTGGGCCCAGTCGGTGAGTTCGTCCACCGGCTCCAGCACGCCGAAGAAATTGGGCTGGGGGATGACCAGGGCCGCCGCCGGCTGGCCTTCCTGGGCCTTGAGGCCCTCCACCAGGGTATGGCCGCGTTCCGTGTCGTGGGGCAGCTCGACGAGCTCGATGCCCTGGTTGCCGACGACGGCGCGTGCCACCGCCCGGTAGCGGGGGTGCACGGTGGCCGGCAGGAGCACCCGCTTCGCGCCAGACTTGTTGGCGCGCACCGCCATCAGGATGGCCTCGCCCAGGGCGCTGGCCCCGTCGTAGAGGGAGGCGTTGGACACCTCCAGGCCGGTGAGGCTGGCCATCATGGACTGGTATTCGTAGAGCAGCTGCAGGGTGCCCTGGCTGGCCTCGGCCTGGTAGGGGGTGTAGGCGGAGTAGAACTCGCCGCGGCCGACGATCTGCCACACCGCCGCCGGGATGTGGTGCTCGTAGGCGCCGGCGCCGATGAAGTTGAGATAGAACCCGTCCTGCGCCGCGCGCTCGTGCATGAGCCGGGTCACCGCCATCTCCGGCTCGCCGGCGGGCACGGCCTCGAGGCCACCGCATTTCAGCTCGGCCGGGATCTCGTCGAACAGGTCCTCGATCGACTTGGCACCGATGCTGGCGAGCATCGCGGCCACGTCTTCCTGGGTGTGTGGGATGAACGGCATATCAGTGCGCTTCGGATTCCACGTGGGCCTGGTAGGCGGCTGCGTCGAGCAGGCCGTTCAGGTCGCCGGCATTGTTAGGCTTGAGCTTGAACATCCAGGCGCCGTAGGCGTCCTTGTTGATGCTCTCGGGGGCGGACTCCACGTCCGCGTTCACCGCCACCACCTCACCGGCGATCGGGGCGTAGACGTCGGAGGCGGCCTTGACCGACTCGACCACGGCGCACTCTTCACCGGCGGCGAGCTTGCGGCCGACGGTGGGGTTCTCGACGAACACCATGTCGCCCAAGAGGTCCTGGGCATGGTGGGTAATGCCCACACTGACGTTGCCGTCGGCCTCGAGACGGACCCATTCGTGGGACTTGGTGTACTTCAGATCGGCGGGGATGCTCATTTCATTCTCCTAAAAAACAGCAGGTAGCTTGTAGTCGGTAGCTTGTAGCCAAAACCGCGCCTGCGGCGCGACAAAAAGGCTGCCGGCTACACGCTACCGGCCACGGGCTCAATCATTGCTTTGCCGTTGCGCACGAAGGGGTATTTGACCACACGTGCCTTGAGGCGTTTATCGCGAATTTCCACTTCCACCTCATCGCCGGCATTGACGCCCACCGGGATGCGGGCGAAGGCGATGGAGGCATTGAGGGTGGGGCTGAACGAGCCGCTGGTGATCACGCCCTCGCCCTCCTTGGTATGCACATGCTGGTGCGCGCGCAGCACGCCCTTGTCGAGCAGCAGAAGGCCGACCAGTTGCCGGCTGCGCGGCAGGCGGCGCAAGGAATCCTTGCCGACGAAATCGCGCTCGCTGGCAAGGTCCACCGTCCAGGCCAGGCCCGATTCCAACGGGGTCGTGGTCTCGTCCATATCCTGGCCGTAGAGGTTCATGCCCGCTTCCAGGCGCAGGGTGTCGCGGGCGCCGAGGCCGCAGGGCTTCACCCCGGCGTCGAGCAGGGCCTGCCAGAAGAAGGGTGCGGCCTTGGCCGGCAGCATGATCTCGAAGCCGTCCTCGCCGGTATAGCCGGTGCGGGCGACGAACATCTCGCCGACCAGCACGGCGGTGAAGGGCTTCATGGGCTTGGTCAAGGACTCGCTGCCGGGCAGCGCCTGCCACAGCTTCTCGGCGGCCTTGGGGCCCTGCACCGCGATCATGGCCAGATCGCGCCGGGGCTTGATCTCCAGGCCGGGGGCGAACTTATCGCGCTGCACCTCCATCCAGGCCAGGTCCTTGTCGGCGCAGCCGGCGTTGACCACCACGCGGAACCAGGACTCGGTCATGAAATAGATGATGAGGTCGTCGACCACGCCGCCGCCCTCGTGCAGCATGCAGGTGTAGAGGGCCTTGCCGGTGGTCTGCAACTTGTCGACATTGTTGGCGACCAGCCGCTTGAGAAAGGCGCGCACGCCCTCGCCCTTGATGTCGACCGGCAGCATGTGGGAAACGTCGAACATGCCGGCATCCGTGCGCACGATATTGTGTTCCTCGATCTGCGAGCCGTAATGGATGGGCATCTCCCAGCCGGAGAAGTCGACCAGCTTGGCATTGGCCTCGCGGTGCTTTTGGTTGAGCGGGGTTTGCTTGAGCATAAGTTTTCAGCCTTCAGTTTTCAGTTAGCAGTCGACGGCAGACGGGAGTGGTTTTGCTGCAATCTGTCCACTGCCGACTGCCAACTGATTTTCTTCCGCGTAATAAGAGCTTCTGACCAGCGGCCCGGCCTTGACCCAGGCGTAGCCCAGCTCGCGCGCGGCCGCCTCGTAATCGGCGAATTCGTCGGGGTGGACGTAGCGGGCCACCGGCAGGTTGTCGAGCGCGGGCCGCAGGTATTGGCCGAGCGAGACCCGGGCGACGCCGGCGGCGCGCAGATCGCGCAGCACCTGCAGCACTTCTTCCCGGGTTTCGCCCAGGCCTAGCATGAGCGCCGACTTGGCCTCGACCCCGGGCTGTTGCGCGGCCAGGGCCAGCAGTTCCAGCGAGCGCTCGTACTTGGCGCCCTTGCGCGCCTCGCGATAGAAGCGCGGCACGGTCTCGACGTTGTGGCCCCAGACCAGATCGCGCCGGGCGCCCTCAGGCAGGCCGGCCAAAGCGTCGTTGAACACGTGCACGGCATTGGCCTGGGTGTTGCGGAAATCGGGGGTGAGGAATTCGACGCCGATGTTCGGCTTCTGTTCGCGCAACTGGCGCAGGGTCTCGGCAAAGGCAGTGGCGCCGCCGTCCTCGAGATCGTCGCGGTTGACCGAGGTCAGCACCACGTAATCGAGGTCCATGGCGATCACCGCCTCGGCCACGCGCCGGGGCTCGCCCTGGTCGAACCAGGTCGGCCGGCCGGTCTTCACCGCGCAGAAGGCGCAGGCCCGGGTGCAGGTGTCGCCCAAGAGCATGAAGGTGGCGGTGCCGCGGCTCCAGCACTCGCCGCGGTTGGGGCACCGGGCCTCCTCGCACACGGTGTGCAGGCCCTGGCCGTGCACCGCTTGGCGGGTGGCCGGGAAATGCGCCTCGCGGCCGAGGTTCTGGCGAATCCAGACCGGCATGCGGGTGAGGTTGCGTTGGGTTGCAGTCTGCAAGGCAGGCTCCAGAAACGATTAAGGGTGGTGCTTCAAAGCCTGAGCGGCTTCACTCGCACGCACCCCTCTGTCCTGGTACCTGAGAGATTTAGCCCCATCGGTGGCTGCCTGAGGCAGCGCTCTCCAGAGTTGCCCTTTCCCGCGGTCCTTTTGCCTGAGCGATTGCGGGTGAGTTGCGCCTTCGGCG
>JACAEC010000185.1 GCA_013389055.1 Hydrogenophilaceae bacterium | reverse complement strand
GGCCGCCCGCTGCTGCTCGCTCAAGCCATCGCCAGCGGAGCCTTGCCCGGTCGCCGCAATCAAGCCGAAGACGATCAAGGGCATGACCGCCAGCTTCACCGCCACCACCGACAGCACCGCCCGGCTCGGCCGCAGCCGGCCCCAGGGCATGGCCAGGCCGAGCACGAACAGCAGCACCGGGATGGCGGCCTGGCCGACCATGCGCGCGGCATCGGCCAAGGGCGCGAGATTCAGGCCGGACAGGTTCAAGGCGACGCCGAGGACGAAGGCCCAGAGCGGCGGCAAGCGCAGCAGGATGCGGGTGACCGGATGCACCGGGCCGGCGACGTCGGAGGCGCCCAAACGGGTGGCGATCCAGACGCCCAGGGTCCAGACCACGGGGGTGAAGGCCAGCACGTCGGCGAACACCGCATAGCGCTCGCCGTCGTGGCCGTAGAGAAAACCCAGCACCGGGTAGCCGATCAAAAGCACGTTGCCGAACATGCCGCAGAGCAGGAGCGAGGCGCGGGTGCGGTTGGGAAGATTCGCCCCGAGCGGCGAGCGGTAGAGCGCGAGGTAGAGCAAGAGGCCGGTGCTCAGGGTGCCCAGCAAAAGATAGAACGGCACCGTGAGCAGGGCGGCGTCGATGCGGGCGGTGGCGGCGGCGGCGAAGATCAGCGCCGGCAGGAAGAGATAGACCGCCAGAGTGCTCAGATGATTGCGCAGCACCGGGGCCGGAATCTCCGGATGCACCCGCTGCCACAGGCCGCCGGCGCCGATCAGGATCACCAGCGGCAGCCAGACGCGGTAGAGCAGATCGGCCAGGCCGTCGATCATGCCGGCCTCTCCCGAAAACCGATGTGCTCGGCGCACCAGGCAGCGGCGCTCAGCAGTCCGGCATCCTCGTTCAGGCCGCCGACCAGTTGCAGGCCGAGCGGCAGACCCTGCGGCCCCAGGCCAACCGGGAAGCTTAGCGCCGGCACGCCGGCCAGGCTCCAGATGGTGCAAAAACTCGGGCTGCCGGTGTGGGCCAGGGTCTTGGGCGCTTCGCCGGTAGCCGGCGGCGTGACGATGGCATCGGCCTCGCCGAGGAATTCGGCCAGGGCCAGGCGCAATTCCAAACGCCGGGCCAGGGCCGCGCGGTAGCTCGTCGAATCGATGCCCAGGCCCTCGGCGATGATCTGCCTGAGCGGCTCGCTCATCTGCTCGGCATGTTCCACGTGCAAGGGCACCAACTGCTTGGCCGCTTCAAAGGCCATGATGGTGCGATGCACGGCATGGGCCTCGGCAAAGGCGGCGGGCAATTCCCGTTCGACCAGCTCGGCCCCGGCCGCGCGCAGGGCGACGAGATTGGCCTCGAACATTTGCTGCTGCGCCGCGTCCGCCTCCTGCCAGACCGGCGAGCGCACGGCGAGCAATCGGGGCGGCTGTGCCAAGGGCTGCACTTCGGACAGGGCGGCATCGCCGGTGAGCACCGCGGCGAGCAGGCCGGCGTCCATCACCTCGCGGACGAACAGGCCGAGCTGATCCAAGGTGACGCTGAAGGGCTGGATGCCCTTGCCCGGAATGCGGCCGGCGCTGGGCTTGAAGCCGACCACGCCGCAATAAGCCGCCGGCCGGATGACCGAGCCGTTGGTCTGGGTGCCCAGCGCCGCCGGCACCATGCCGGCCGCCACCGCCGCGGCCGAGCCGCTGGAGGAGCCGCCGGGCGTGTGCGTGAGATTCCACGGGTTGCGGGTCTTGCCCGGGCTGAAATAGGCCAGCTCCGCCGTCACCGTCTTGCCCAGGACGAAGCCGCCGGCCGCCTCGATCCGCGTCACCGCTGCGGCCGAAGTCTCGGGCACGAAGCCGGCGAAGATGATCGAACCCATGCCGGTGGGGATGCCGGCGGTATGCATGATGTCCTTGATGCCAAAGGGAATGCCATGCAACAGACCGGCGGCCGGCGCGGCATCGGCGGCGCGCGCCCGGCTTTTCGCCGCTTCCGGATCGCACCAGGCCCAGGCACCGATGGCCGGCTCACGCTCGGCAATGCGCGCGAGACAGGCCTCGGTCAATTGCAGGCTGGAAAACTCGCCCCGGCGCAGGCCGGCGACGATGGCGCGCAAACTGGTATCGGATAGCGCCGTCATCGCCGGACCTATCGAAGATTCAGGCCCGGACTGCCGGGTTGAGCAGATTGGGCGGGGTCTCGCCGCGCAAGGCGGCGACCAGGTTCTGCGCGGCCAGCATGGCCATGTTGCGCCGGGTCGCCTCGGAGGAACTGGCGATGTGCGGGCTGAGCACCACGTTGTCGAATTTCAGGAGTTCGGCGTTGAGCTTGGGCTCGCCCTCGTAGACGTCGAGGCCGGCCGCGCCGATCCGGCCGTTCTTGAGCGCCGCGACCAGGGCTGCATCGTCGACCACGCCGCCGCGCGAGGCGTGGATGAACACCACGCCCGGCTTCATCTTGGCGAACTCGGCCGCACCGACCAGGTGATGGGTTTCCGCTGAATACGGCGTGTGGATGGTCAGGATGTCAGACTGGGCGAGCAGTTCGTCCAGGCCGACATACTTGGCGTTCAGTGCCTGCTCATCTTCCGGTGAGAGCCGGCTGCGATTGTGGTAGAGCACCGGCATCTCGAAGCCATGGGCCCGCCGCGCCACCTTCTGGCCGATGCGGCCCATGCCGAGGATGCCCAGGGTGGCATGGTGCACATCGGTGCCGAGGAATTGCTTGAGCTTCCAACCGGTCCACTGGCCGGCGCGCAGATAGCGCTCCGATTCGGTGACCCGCCGCGCCGCGGCGAGGATCAGCGCCCAGGTGAAGTCGGCGGTGGAGTCGTCGAGCACGCCCGGCGTGTTGGTCGCCAGCACGCCGTGCTGGGTGCAGGCGGCCAGATCGAAGTTGTTGAAGCCGACGGCGATGTTGCACACCGCGCGCAACTCCGGGCAGCGCGCCAGTAGACCGGCATCGATGCGGTCGACGATGGTGGTCAAGGCCCCGGCCTTGCCGGCCAGGCGTTGCACCAGTTCGTCCGCGCTGAACGGCAGGTCGCCCTGATTGGCGTCGACCTCGAAGTGCTCGCCCAGATAGGCG
>JACAEC010000216.1 GCA_013389055.1 Hydrogenophilaceae bacterium | reverse complement strand
GCCAGCCCGATCAGCGCCAGTTTGACCGCGAACGCCGGGTTGGACCAGAACTCGGTCGCGTGCGCGGTGAACATCATCGCGCCGGTTGCGGCGACGATCGCGAACCCGGCCCACGTCCACGGCAGCAGATGGCGCGCCAGCGCGCGCACCGGCAGCGTGCGCGACAGCCCGAGCACGCGCAGATCGAACATCGCGATCGAACCCACCGCGAGCGCGATGCCCGCGATGTGCGCGATCTCGACGATCGGATACAGCCACAGCCACTGCCGCATCGCGGCGGCGAACGCGGTCGACTCCAACCAGGCGAGCAGCGCCGGGCCGGCGGGCGCGTGCATCAGCGCAGTTCGATCGTCTTGCCGTTGACGACGATGCGCTCGGCGCGCATTTCCTGCGCATCCGTGCGGTGCGGGTAGCCGACGACCGTGACCTGCGTACCGGGTTTCAGCCACTCGCGCGGCAGCCCGCGGTTCTCCATGCGATACGGCGGCGCGAGCACCGCGAGCCAGGTCTTGCCGCGCGTCTGCAGGCGGATGAAACCGTGCGGGTGCTCGTAACCCGAGGCTTCGATCGTGCCGGTGAGCGTCAGCGTCTTTTCGGCGTCGTAACCGCTCCAACCGTGGTGCGCGACGGCGGCGGTCGCCGCGGCGCATGCGGCCACGGCAAGGACGAGGCTAATACGCATCGTGGTCTCCATCGCGGATCGACAGCGCCGCATGATAAGCGGGCTGTCGAAGTCGGTCGCGGCCAATCGACCAGGGAACGGCGCGCTGCGCGCCGAGGAGAAGAACGATGAAGTTCCTGTGTCTGATCTGCGCCGAAACGCTGATGGAGTGGATGCCCGAGCCCGTGCAAGCGCAGCATGACGACGAATACCGCGCGTTCACCGAAGCGATCCGCGCCAGCGGGCAGCTCGTCAGCGGCAATCGCCTGCTGCCGCCGGACGCCGCGGTGACCGTGCGCGTGCGCAACGGCAGGGTCTCGACGACCGACGGGCCGTTCGCCGAAACGAAAGAGCACCTCGGTGGCTACTACGTGATCGAAGCGAGGGACCTCAACGAAGCGATCCGCATCGCGGCCCGCATCCCGGGCGCGAAAATCGGCTGCGTCGAAGTGCGGCCGATCGCCGAGGACGCGCCCACGATGCGCACGATCCGTTCTCGCCATCCCAGGTCCAAGTATGCAGTCGGCTCGTCGAGAAGGAG
>JACAEC010000028.1 GCA_013389055.1 Hydrogenophilaceae bacterium | reverse complement strand
CCCCCCCGCTCGCGGGGGGGAATGAGGGGGGGACACGATGCACCGTGCTCATGCACTTGCGCTCCGAGTCGAACGGCACCTCGGCCACTCTCGGAAACTCGGCGATCAGGACGCGCTTGTCCTGGCCCTGCTCGAGTGCCGCCCGATACAAGGCGACCTCGGTCGGATCGCCCTGAGCCACGCCTTGGGCATCGAGGCTGCAATCGTTGTTCAAGGCCAGAGCCCGGTAGAACGATTCGGCATCGGTCGTCGGCCGCCAGGTACGCGCCACCTGCATCTTGTTCTGGGTGAGGGTGCCGGTCTTGTCGGAACAGATATAGGTGACCGAACCCAGGGTCTCCACCGCCGGCAGGCGGCGGATCAGGGCCTGCTGCCGCACCATGCGTCGGGCGCCCAGGGCCAAGGAGATGGTGACCACGGCCGGCAATGCCTCGGGGATGGCGGCCACGGCCAGGCTCACGGCAGTGAGGAACATGAGGGTGATGTCACCGCCGCGGGCGACGCCGACGGCGAACAGGATGGTGCAGAGGCCGAGCACCACCCAGGCCAGCTTGCGGCCGAAATCGGCCAGCCGCTTTTGCAGCGGGGTCAGGGTCTCATCACCCGCCAACAGGCTGGCGATGCGGCCCAACTCGGTGGCGGTACCCGTTGCCACCACCAGGCCCAGACCCCGGCCGTGGCTGACCAGGGTGCCCTTGTAGACCATATTGCTGCGCTCGGCGAGCGGAGTATCCGTCGGCAAGCCCGCCAAGCCCTTGTCGACCGGATGCGATTCCCCGGTCAAGGCCGCCTCCTCGCAGCGCAAGGCCGCCACCTCGACCAGCCGCAGATCGGCCGGCACCAGGCTACCCGCCTCCAGCAACACGATGTCGCCCGGCACCAGTTCAGTTGCATCGATCGCATGGACATGACCGCCACGGCAAACCATTGCACGCGGCGCCGCCATCCGCCGCAGGGCGGCCATGGCCCGCTCCGCGCGATATTCCTGGACGAAACCGATCACGGCGTTGAGCAGGACGATGACCAGGATCGCGATGGCGTCGGTCGGTTCGCCGACCAGGCCGGAGATCACCGCGGCGGCGATCAGCACCAGGATCATGAAATCGCCGAACTGGCCGAGCAGCATCAGCAAGGGGCCGCGTCGTTTACCCTCCGGCAAGCGGTTGGGGCCATATTGCCGGAGGCGTTGCTCAACTTCGACCTCGCTCAGCCCCTGGGCGGGGTCACTGCTCAAGCGCCCGGCGGCGGCATCCACCGCCAGCTCATGCCAGGCTGGCATTGCTTGATCGGCTGCCGATCGATCAGTGGCCATACAAAAAGCTGACGATGGCGAAGTAGGTCAGCAGCGTGAGCACATCCTGGATCACCGTGGCGAGCGGGCCACTGCCGAAGGCAGGGTCGCGCTTGAGCTTGGTCAGCAGCCAGGGCAGAACCAGGCCGATGCTGGTGGCCAGGCCCCCGGCCACGAACAGCGCGACCGAGACGGCGAAGGCAAGCTGCACATCGTTGAAGGCAAGCCAGACCGCCGGGAAGGTCAGCCCGCCCAGGACCAGGCCGATGATCAGACCGGTACGCAACTCGCTGGCCAGCATCCGGGCGATGCCGATATGCGAGAGCGAAATGCCGCGCACCGCCACCGCCTCGGTCTGGGTGCCGATGGCATCGGCCAGATAGACCAGGCCGGGCACGAAGAAGGCCAGTGCCAGTTTCTCGTTGAGCGCGGCCTCGAACCGGCTCATGACGAAGGTGGCCAGCATGCTGCCGATCAGGCCGACGATCAGCCAGGGCAAGCGATCGCGCGCCCGGCGCATGGGCGGCGTGTCCAGGGCCCGGCGTGCCATGGAGGTTTCCCGCGTAATACCGGCCAGGCGATGGATGTCCTCGACGTGCTCATGGCGCAGGATGTGGAGCAGGGCCTTGGCCGGCACCACGCCGAGCAGGCGCCGGCCGTTGTCGACCACGGGTACGCTGTTCAGGCTGAAATGCAGGGCGATGGAGGCGACCTTTTCCTGGTCCTCGCTGGCCAAGACCGCCGGGCTGGTGCGCATGGCCTCCCGCATCGCCATTTCAGGCGGCAGCCGGAACAACTCGGCGAAGCTCAGCACGCCGAGCAGCTTGTCATTGTCGTCGACGACGCAAACGATCTCGGTGTCATCGAGTTCGCGGCCGGCCAGGGCCTCACGCACGCTGGCGATGGTGTCGTCGGACCGGGCGCGCTGCACCGCGGCAGTCAGGTGCTGGGCCGCATCTTCCTTATGGTGTCTGGCTTGCGCCATTCGCCGCCTCCAATTGTTCGATCAGCTTGCGCACCGGGGTCGGCAATGCCGCCTCGCAGGCATCGGCAAGTGGCAACCACAATCGCCCCGGTTCATTCATCTTAGTCGGGCGCCTGACGACCGAGAGCGGCTGCGGTTGAATGTGCAGGCGAAAATGGGTGAAGGTATGGGTCAACTTGGGCAGGGGCCTCAGGGCCTGTGCCTCGAAGCCCAAGCGGCGGGCACAGTCGGCGGGATCGGCCTCGGTGGGGCATTCCGGCAGGCTCCAGAGTCCACCCCAGATGCCGGTGGGCGGCCGTTTTTCCAGCAGTATCTCTCCCGCATGCAAGAGCAAGAGCATGGCCGTGTGCCGCTCCGGCAAGGCCTTGCGCGGGCGGGCGGTCGGCAGTTCAGCCTGCCGGCCTTGGCGATTGGCGACGCATTCCTCACTGAACGGACAAACCACACAAGCCGGCTTGCTGCGGCGGCACAGGGTCGCGCCCAGATCCATCAGGCCCTGGGTATAGGCACCAAGGTCATGGCTGGGCAGCAGGCTGTCGGCCAGGGCCCACAAGCGATTTTCCACCGGCTTCTCGCCCGGCCAGCCCTCCACCCCGAACAGCCGGCAGAACACGCGCTTGACGTTGCCGTCGAGAATGGCGCGCCGCTCGCCGAAGGCAAAGGCGGCGATGGCGGCGGCAGTGGAACGGCCGATGCCGGGCAGGCTCATGATCTGGTCAAACTCGCGTGGAAATATCCCACCGAAATCCTGCACGATGATCTTTGCCGCCTTGTGAAGGTTGCGTGCCCGACTGTAATAGCCCAGCCCGCTCCAGAGGGCGAGCACTTCTTCCTCGCTGGCCGCGGCCAAGGCCGCCACCTCGGGCAAGCGGGCTCGAAAGCGCTGGTAGTAGGGGATGACCGTCTCCACCTGGGTCTGTTGCAGCATGATCTCGGACAGCCAGACGGCATATGGCTCACGACTGCCCTGCCAGGGCAGGTCGTGCCGGCCATGCCGTCTTTGCCAGGCGATCAGGTGGGTGGCGAAGCGCTCTTGCATTGGGCCAGTGTGCCACAATCGCGCCATGGCTATTAAAACCCTGGATACCCGCAACCACGACCGCGACAACGCGGGCATGACCTATGTCTATCCCGTGGTCTCGCGCCGGGCCGGTGGCGTCTCGGTCGGGGTCAACCTCAATCCCAACAACGCCTGCAACTGGCGTTGCATCTATTGCCAAGTGCCCAACCTCAGTCGCGGGGGCCCGCCGCCGATCGACCTGGCCCTGCTTGAGGCCGAACTCCGGCGACTGCTCGCCGACATCGTGCAAGGCGACTTCATGGCCCGCCAAGTGCCGGCGGACATGCGCCGCCTGAACGATGTCGCCTTGTCGGGCAACGGCGAGCCGACCAGCGCGGAGGAATTCGCCGAAGTCGTCGCCTTGATCGGACGCGTGCTCGGCGACTTCGACCTGCTGGGCAAGATCAAGCTGGTGCTCATCAGCAATGGCAGCCTCATGCACAAACCCTACGTGCAGGCAGGCCTGCGACGCATGCAAGCGCTCAACGGCGAGGTCTGGTTCAAACTCGACCGCGCCACCCGCGAGGGCATCCGCCTGATCAACAATGCAGAACTGGAACCGGAGCGGGTCTACGCCAACCTGAAAACGGCCGCCCTGCTCTGCCCGACCTGGCTGCAAACCTGCCTGTTCGCCCTGGATGGCGAGCCACCGGCCCAAACTGAACTCGATGCCTATCTGGCCCTGCTCTCGCGGGCAAAGGCAGAAGACCTGCCCCTCCAAGGCGTGCTCCTCTATGGCTTAGCCCGGCCCTCGCTGCAACCCGAGGCCCCAAGACTGTCGAACCTGCCGGCCACCTGGTTGGCGGGCTTCGCACAGAAGATTCATCAGGCCAGCGGGCTGCCCGTGAGGGTAAACCCTTAAGTAGTGCAAGGCCTTTTGTTATATGGGTTTTTTCTGTTAACCTTGGCCCACTTGCTGCTTTATGCAGCCGTTTTTTTGCGGTGGTCTGGCAACCGCTCAAGGTAGGACAACAGCAACAACTCATGTTTGCAAAGAAACGCCTGATCCTTCTTCTCGCCGCGTTGCCCATGTTCGGGGTAGTCGCGGCTTTCGGCCTGGCGCCGGACACCGTCACCGACGACATCACCCAGGAAGCCTGGAGCCAGGCACTGGAATTGCCTGCGCCCAATTTGACCGATAGCGGCAGTTTCGATTTCTGGCGCGAAGAACGGGTCAATTCCGGCGAAACCCTGGCCCACTTGCTGCAGCGCCTGGGCGTGGCCCAAGAGGAAATCAGCGCGGTCCTGGCCACCAGCCGCGAGACCAAGGCCCTCGGCCACCTGACTGTAGGCCGCACGGTCCTGGCCCGGGTCTCCTCTACCGGCCGGCTGATTTCCCTGCAATACCTACCGGCAGAAGACCGCCTGATCACCCTGCAACGCATCAACAACGCCTTCAGCGTGCAGGAAACCGCGATCAAGCCCGAGATCCAGCATGTCACCCGCGCCGGCACCATCGAAGGCTCGCTGTTCGGGGCGACCGATGCCGCCAACGTGCCCGACAGCATCGCCTCCCAGATGGCTGAGATCTTTTCCAGCGATATCGACTTCCACCGCGACCTGCGCAAGGGCGACCACTTCTCGGTCATCTACGAGAGCTATAGCTACCAAGGCAGCACCATCAAGACCGGCCGCCTGCTGGCCGCCGAGTTCATCAACAACGGCCAGAGCTATCGGGCCCTGTACTTCCGCGACCCCAAGGGCCGCGACGGCTATTACACCCCCAGCGGCCAGAACCTGCGACGCGCCTTCCTGAAGTCGCCCATGCCGTTTACCCGGATTTCGTCCGGCTTCTCCGGCGCCCGCTTCCATCCGGTGCTGAAGGAGTGGCGCGCTCATCGCGGTATCGACTACGCGGCACCCACCGGTACTCCGATCCGTGCCGTGGCCGATGCCGTGGTCAGCACGGCCGGCCGGCAAGGCGGCTACGGCAATCTTGTCATACTCAAGCATCAGGGTATCTACAGCACGGCCTATGGCCACCTCTCGCGCTTCGCCCCCGGCATCAAACGAGGCGCCCGCGTCAGTCAGGGTCAAGTCATCGGTTATGTCGGCAGCACTGGTCTTGCCACTGGTCCGCACCTGCACTACGAGTTCCGCGTCAACGGCGAGCAGAAGAATCCGCTGGCCTTGAAGCTGCCGAATGCCTTCCCGCTGGCTGCCCAATATCGCAGCCTGTATGCGAGCACCGTCAAGCCCCTGGCTGATCGTCTGGATATGGCGCGCAACAGCCGTACCGCCTTCCTGGATTGAACCCTCCCCCGCAAGACCTGTTCGTCGGCCTGATGTCAGGCACCAGCCTGGACGGCGTCGATGCCGTTGTCGTCTCGATGCAGCCGGGTCCCACTCTGCTGGCCAGTCACTGGCTGCCTTACCCCGAATCCCTGCGCCAGGACCTGCTGGCCCTGCATGATCCCTCCGCCAACGAATTGGACAGGGCCGCCCGCCTGGCCAACCAACTGTCCGATCTCTATGCCGACACTGTGCAACAGCTTGTGGCCAAGGCGCAGTTGGACGTCTCGGCCATTCGTGCGATCGGCTGCCATGGCCAGACGGTGCGGCATCGACCGGCTGACGGCTATACCCTGCAATTGGTCAATGCGGCTCGGCTCGCAGAGCAGACCGGCATCACGGTGGTGGCCGACTTTCGCAGCCGCGACATCGCTGCCGGCGGCCAGGGCGCCCCGCTGGTGCCGGCCTTTCACGCCGCGGCATTCCGGCATGCCAGGGTGGCCCGTACCATCGTCAACATCGGCGGCATCGCCAATCTCACCTACCTGCCCGTCTCCGGCCCGGTCTCTGGCTTCGACTGCGGCCCCGGTAACATGCTCATGGATGCCTGGGTCCAGCGCCACTGGTATCAGGCCTATGATGAAGACGGCATGCTGGCCAGCCAGGGCCAAGCCCTGCCGAGTTTGCTCGAACGCCTACTTGAGCATCCCTTCCTGAACAGCCCGCCGCCGAAGAGCGCCGGCCGTGAGGAGTTCAATCCAGCCTGGCTCGATGGCATCTTGACCGGCAAGGAGGTGCCGGCGGATGTCCTGCGCAGCCTGCTCGAGCTGACCGCTGAGGCGATCGCCCGAGCCATACGTCAATACTGCCCTGAGACCCAAGAGGTCTACCTCTGCGGCGGCGGCGCCCACAACCTCATGGTGCGGGCCGCGCTGGCCGGCAAACTGAAGGGCATAGCCATCGGCGTCACGGATGATCTGGGTGTCGGCGCGGACTGGGTCGAGGCCATGGCCTTCGCCTGGCTGGCCGCCAGGACTATCGAGGGCAAGCCGGGCAATCTGCCCGAGGTGACGGGGGCCGCCGGCCCCCGCGTGCTGGGCGCGATCTATCCAGCTTAGAGATTGCAGAGGGTCAAGGCGAAGCTCACGTCCTGATCGCAGGGACGCGGCTTTTGGGACTTTTCCGGCAGGACGAAGCGGATATTGATGGCGTATTTGTTGGCGCTGATCTCCGGGGCGCAACGCACGCTGTCATCGACCTCCACCCGCACCAGATGGGCCGTGCGACCACCCAGCATCAGTTGAAAGGCACCGGCGGCTGCGACATGGCGATGGGCATGGCCGCTGTCGCGCAAGATGCGCAACACCTGGGTGACCGCATTGCGGATAGGCAAGGTCGGGGCGAGCCACTCGTTCAAGTCACTCGCCCGCTCGACCCAGGGCTGGTGCAACCAGTGCTGATAGCACGGCACATCGAAGCCGCAGACACCACCCGGCAAGCTTGAACGGCTCTTGATCCCCGACAGCCAATCATTCTCGCGCAGATGTTGGCCGACCTTGCCACTGATGCCATGCAGATCGGAAAGATTGGAGGCCATCTCGGCCAACACCGCATCCAGCCGGTTCTGGTCCACCGCCGGATTGCTGCGCAGGCCTTCCAGGCCGGACTTCTGCCGATCGAGTTCCTGGATCAGTTCGCTCTTCAGCTCCGGCCGGGCCGTGACTTCGGCGAGTTCGAACAGGGAGAGCAAAGCCGCATGGTGCGAGCGTGCGCTGTCCATGCTGATGAAATATTGCACCTTGTCGAACAAATCCTCCAGCCTCAGCCAGGTGCGGATTCGTTCGTGAAGTGGAAACTCGTATGTGATCGGCAAGCCAGGTAGCCTGATTGTTGTCCCCTGTTGGCCGTTGATTGTGCAGGAAGGTCCTGCGTTTATGCAATGTTTTCCGCGGCTGCGCGGGCCATTTTCTGATATTTCTGGTGCAAGGCCCCGATGTCGCTGCGCAGCCGCTCGAGTTCCCCTGCATTCGGCAGCACGTCGTCGGCTGCGGCCAGTCGCTGTTGGCGGGTAACTTGGACCGCCATGATGGCGCGGGCGTCGGCCTCGCTGAGACCGTCGCGGCTGACGATCCGCCGCAGTTGGGTGGCCTCGTCGCAATCGACAACCAACACCCGATCGATCAAGTTGCGATACGCCCCGGTTTCCACCAGCAAGGGCACCACGAGGAGGACGTAGGGGGCACTGGCCTCGGCCATCAGCCGGCGTTCCGCCTCAGCCCGGATCATGGGATGCAGAATGGCTTCCAGGCGCCTGCGCGCATCGGCCTGGGCGAAGACATAGGCACGCATGCGAACGCGATCGAGGCTGCCGTCCGATTTGATCATGTCATCGCCGAATTCGCTGCGAATGGCGGCCACTGCCGCGCCACCTGCCTGAGTCAGAGCCCGCGAGATCTGATCGGTGTCGATGATCGCCGCCCCCAAGTCCGCAAACATCTCGGCGACGGTGCTTTTGCCTGAGCCGATGCCGCCGGTCAGGCCGATGCAGAAGGGGCGGCCTGTAGCTGACACCTTAGGGCAGATAGAGCCGGATCATGGCCGGCCCCCAGAACAGGCATACGATGCCGCCGAGGACCAGATAAGGGCCGAAGGGTATGGGCCGAGCCCGATCATGGCCGGCAAACAGGATCAGGCCAATCCCGACAACGGCGCCGACAATGCTGGACGTCAGCAAGATCGGCAACAGCATCTTCCAGCCCAACCAGGCCCCCAGGGCGGCGAGCAGCTTGAAATCACCATAGCCCATGCCTTCCTTGCCGGTTGCAAACTTGAACAACCAGTACACGGCCCACAGGCACAAATATCCGGCCATCGCGCCGATCACCGCCTGATCGATGGGCACGAACAGGCCTTGCAGATTGACTGCCAGACCGAGCCAGAGCATGAGCAGGGTCAGGTTGTCCGGCAACAGGTAGCTATCGAGGTCGATGAAGGTCAAGGCGATCAGCAGACCCAACAGAACCAGTGCGGCAAGGGCACGGCCATCGGCGCCGAAATGCCAGACCGCAAAACCAAAAAACAAGCCCGTGATCAGTTCAACCAAAGGATAACGCCGAGATATCGGGGTTTTGCATTCGGCACAGCGCCCCCTGAGCGCCAAATAACTCAAAACGGGGATGTTCTCGTACCAGGCGATGCGATGACCGCAGGCCGGACAGGCCGAACGCGGCACGACCAGATTGTAGGGCGCCTCCGCCAGGGGCTCTTCCCCCTTGAGTTCCGCGCAATGCTGCCGCCATTCCCGCTCCAGCATGCGCGGCAAGCGATGGATGACCACATTGAGGAAACTGCCGATAGTCAGGCCAAAAATCACGGCCAGCGCGGTCAGATAGGCTGGCTCCATCAGCGGCATAGGCATCGGGGCAACAGGGAGGGGCGCGCGAGAAACAAGATTAGACCGTGCTGCCCATCTTGAAGATCGGCAGATACATGGCCACCACGATGGTGCCGATGAGGCTGCCGAGTATCACCATGATCAGGGGCTCCATCAAGCTGGACAGGGCATCGACCGCATCGTCGACTTCGCGCTCATAGAAATCGGCCACCTTGCCCAGCATGCTGTCGAGCGAGCCGGACTCCTCGCCGATGGAGACCATCTGCACCAGCATGTTCGGGAAGATCTTGGCATCTTGCAGGGCTGCCGTCAGGTTGGTACCGGTCGCCACCTGGCCCTTGATCTTGATGGTGGCATCGTAATACACCGCATTGCCCGACGCCCCGGCGACCGAGTCCAAGGCCTCGACCATGGGCACGCCGGCGGCGAACAGCGAAGAAAAGGTCCGCGCCCAGCGTGCGATCGTCGCCTTTTCGATGATCATGCCGAACACCGGCAGCTTCAGTATCCAGGCATCCACTTGTGCGGAAAACCTGGGCGAGCGCTTCACCGCCTGCCCGAATCCGGCGACTGCCGCACCGATCGACAGGAAGATCAGCCACCAGTATTCGACGAACAGATCCGAGAAGTCCATCACCATCTGGGTCAAGGCCGGCAACTCGCCGCCACCGCTCTCGAACAATTCCTTGAAGGCCGGAATGACGAAAATCATGATGCCCGCGGTGATGACGAAGGCGACCACCACAACGATGGCCGGATACATCAGGGCCGATTTGATCTTGCCCTTGATCGCCAGCATCTTTTCCTTGTAGATGGCCAGCCGATCCAGCACTGTATCCATAATGCCGGCCTGTTCGCCCGCCGCCACCAAGTTGCAATACAGGCCGTCGAAATATTTTGGATGCCTGCGGAAGGCCTGGCTTAGGCCGGTACCGGTTTCGATATCGGCCTTGATCTCGCCCAGCAGTTTTTGCACGGCCGGGTTGGCGTGGCTGCGCGCCGTGATATCGAAGGATTGCAGCAAAGGCACACCGGCCTTCATCATGGTCGCCAATTGCCGAGTGAACAGGGCGATATCCTTCTCGGTGATCTTCTTGCCGGCGCCGGCCAAGCGACTTTGCTTCTTGATCTTCTGAACGACGATGCCCTGGCGACGCAGGACATCGCGTACCATGGTCTCACCACCGGCCAGCAATTGGCCTTTGACCCTTTTGCCGGTCTTGTCGGTGCCCTCATAGAGGAAGGTGAATTGTTTCGCAGCGGCCTTGGCAACAGCCATGTCCTGATCTCCTGCTTATATGTTAGTGACCGACAAGACCTCTTCCAATGAGGTCAGACCTGCCTTGACCTTGAGCAGGCCGGCTTGGCGCAGATCCAGCACGCCTTCACGTTTTGCCTGCTCGGCAATGTCCATAGTGGTCGCATTTTTCAGAATCAGGCGGCTGATCTCCTCCGAGATCGGCATGACCTGATACAGGCCGACCCGGCCCTTGTAACCGGTCTGCTTGCAGGCATCGCAGCCGACCGACCTGTACGCCTGCCAAGAGCCATCCAAGTCCGCCTCGGTAAAGCCGGCATTCAATAATGCCTCTGGCGGAACATCTATCGGCTGCTTGCAATTCGCACAAAGGCGGCGCGCCAGACGTTGGGCGGTGATCAGCAGCACGGAGGCCGCCACGTTAAAGGTCGCAACACCCATATTGGACAAGCGGGTCAAGGTTGAGGGTGCATCATTGGTATGCAGTGTGGAGAGCACCATATGGCCTGTTTGTGCCGCCTTGATGGCGATTTCCGCGGTCTCCAGATCCCGGATCTCGCCGACCATGATGATGTCCGGATCCTGCCGGAGGAAGGATTTCAAGGCTGCCGCGAAGGTCAGACCCGCCTTGTCATTGACGTTGACCTGGTTGATGCCTGCCAACTGAATCTCGGCCGGGTCCTCAACCGTGCAGATATTGATATCGGGCTTGTTCAGGATATTCAGGCAGGAATAGAGCGACACCGTCTTGCCGCTACCGGTCGGCCCTGTCACCAGCACCATGCCATAGGGGCGGTTGATCGCATGGGTCAGCGCCTCCAGCTGCTGAGGCTCGTAGCCGAGCGAGTCGAGGCCCTTTTGGGCGCTGGTGGGGTCGAGAATCCGCATGACGATCTTTTCGCCATACAGGGTTGGCAGGGTGCTTACCCGGAAGTCGATGGCCTTGGTGCGCGACACTACCAATTTGATTCGACCGTCTTGCGGGATGCGCTTCTCCGAAATATCCAGCTTGGAGATGACCTTGATCCGCGAGGCGATTTTTTCCTTGATGGCCAGGGGCGGCTGGGCGATCTCGTAGAGCACCCCGTCCATCCGATAGCGGATACGGTAGAACTTCTCATAAGGCTCGAAGTGGATGTCGGATGCACCGGAGTTGATCGCATCCAACATGATTTTCTGCAGATAGCGCACCACGGGGGCGTCATCGATGTCGATGCCGCCCTCTTCGGCGGCAGCCACCTGCGCTTCCTCATCGGTAAACTCGAGATTGAGGTCGTCAGCCTCAATCGATTTGAGGACGTTCTCCTGAGAACCCTCAGCCAGCTTGGCAACCAACTTGCCGAGCTTGTCGTCCTCCACGACCACCGGCTCCACCGTCAGACCGGTCTGGAACTTGACCTCGTCAAGGGCCTGCAAATTGCTCGGATCGGCAATCCCGACGAACAGGCGATTGCCGCGCTGGGCGAGGGGGATGACCCGATGCTTCTCCAGAATGTTGGGGTCTTTGATGACCCGTGGAATGATGTCCGGGTCGATTGCATCAAGATTCAGGAAGGGGAAGCCGAAAGTCTGCGAGGCGAAAGTGGCAACTTGACCAGGGCTAAAGCGCCGTTTGGCCAAGATATAACCGAGAAAGGATTGCCCGGCCGCCTTGGCTTGCTCTTGCAGAGACTGCCCCTCCTCTGGGTTCAACAGTCCATGTTGAACCAGGGCCCGGCACAATCCAGTCAAGGTATTAGAGGCGTTGGCTGCAACCACCAGTTGTCCCGATATCCATTGCCAAGCAGTCAGATGCGACTATTAAATGCAACTATCGGCCAGAAGTCAAAGGTCTGCCTGCCCCGGCGGATACTCCTGCCGCCTCGGATAGACTCGCGCGGTCTTTACCATGCGATCTTGCACCTGAATGATCTCGGTCGGGTAACCTGCAATCATGATGCTTACCCCAGCCTCGGGCATCGATTCCAGATGCTCGAGAATCAGCCCGTTCAGGGTTCTCGCACCGCCCAGCGGAAGGCTCAAGCCCAGGCGACGGTTCAACTCTCTCACGCTGCTCGATCCTTCGACCAGCCAGCCGCCGCCCTCCTCGGCGATGACCATGGGGCTCTGAAAAGGCGAAGCCACAGCAAACTCCCCCACAATTTCCTCCAGGATATCGTCGACCGTCACCAAACCTTGGAGATCGCCGTACTCATCAACGACCAGCCCGAATGTTTGATGCGACTCCTGGAAGGCATGCAGCTGTGTCAAAAGCGGCGTGCCGGAGGGGACAAAGTAGGGTTGCCGAATCTGCTCACGAAAAGACTCCAAGTCGACCTTGCCATCAGCGCAGTGGGCCAGGACGCGCCGAACCTTGACCACCCCGACGACATTATTCAATTCATCCTCGTAAACCGGCAGACGCGCATGGTGGCTGGTCGCCAATTCCTGGTACAGCTCGTCTGGGGGGGACGACAAGTCGATCGCCTCGATTTGTCCTCGTGGGCACATGACATCATCCACGGTGATCTTTTCCAAGTCGAACAGATTGAGCAAGATGCCGCGATGTGCCTGGGGCAACATATGCCCAGACTCTGCCAGTAGGGTGCGTAATTCTTCAACACCCATGACGCTCCCGCCTGCGAGGTCGGGTGGCCGCAAACGGAGCATTCGCAGCAGGCCATTCACGAACAGATTGATGAACCAAATGGCCGGCTGCATCAGCTTGAGCAGCGGCGTCAACAGATAACTGGCGGCGGGGGCCACACGCTCGGGATACGCCGCACCCAAGACCTTTGGCGTCACCTCAGCGAACACCAAGATCAGGAAGGTGACGGTGAGGGTGGCTATAGACAAGGCAAATTCATTCTCACCGAACAGACGGAATGAGATTACCGTAACCAAAGATGCTGCTGCCGCATTGGCCAGGTTGTTGCCGATAAGAACTGCACTAAGCAATCGGTCCGTCCGTGCCAACAATCGCTCAGCCAATCTGGCACCACGATGCCCGGCTTTGGCCATGCTCTTCAAGCGATAGCGATTGACCGCCATCAAGCCGGTTTCAGAGGCGGAAAAAAACGCCGCACAGACCAACAAGACCAGCAGCGCCACGAGCAGGGCGCCTAGAGGAATACTGTCCAAGGGGAATAATGGCTTATTAAGATATCCGCCAGTCTATGCCCACGCCTTGTAGTGTCAAGTAGGCTAAACGACGGGATAAGCAAATAAAAAGCCCCCCAGGGTGTCCTGGGGGGCTTTTGTCATAAGAGTCTGACGATGTCCTACTTTCACACGGGTAATCCGCACTATCATCGGCGCTGGAGTGTTTCACGGTCCTGTT
>JACAEC010000124.1 GCA_013389055.1 Hydrogenophilaceae bacterium | reverse complement strand
GGCCGGCAGGCCGGCCCGATCGAAGGTCAGTCCTTAGGCAGTTCCGGCAGCGAAACCCTCAGGAAGGGCGAGTTCAGCGTCTGCATGAAGGCGACCAGGTCCTCTTTCTCCTGCTGGGTGAGGTTGAGCGGCTGGATGTCCGGCGACAGATCGGTCTTGACCACACCGCCCTTGTTGTAATGCTCCACCACGTCCATCAGCGTTGCCGCGGAGCCGTCATGGAAATACGGCGCTGTCCGTGCGGCCTCGCGCACCGTGGGTGTCTTGAAGGCACCGCGCATGCGCTTGATCGGCTTCTGCGCGAAGCGGCCCATGTCCGGCTCGGGCTTGCCGTAGGACGGGAGTCCCAGGTTGTGGAAGCCGTTGTCGGTGAAATTGGGCGCGGAGTGGCAGACGGAACACCTGGCCTTGCCGGTAAAGAGCTTGAAGCCATTCACCTGCTGGGCCGTCATCGCCTTGGCATCGCCCTTCACCCAACGGTCAAAGGGCGAATTCCTGGACACAATGACGCGCTCGTAGGTGGCAATCGCCTTGGACAGGGTCTTCTCGTCGATGGCCTCGCCCGGATAGGCCTTGGCGAACAGCGCCCGGTATTCGGCATTGCCGTTCAGCCACTGGAACAGCCTGGCGGTGTTCATGTTCATCTCCACGGTCGCCTCCATGGGGCCCATGGCCTGGTCTTCCAGGCTGGACTTGCGGCCGTCCCACATCTGGACACTGTTGTAGGCGGTATTGACGAGGGTGGGCGAGGCGCGGTCGAGCACCATGCTCTTGACCCCCTTCGCCGTCGGCAGGCCATCCGACCAACCCAGAGAGGGGTTGTGGCAGGTGGCGCAGGACATGTTGCCGTCGCCGGAGAGCCGAGGATCGAAGAACAGCATCTTGCCCAGTGCCACGCGTGCTTTCGTGGGCTTGTTCTCGGCCGGATGGGGGACCTTGCTCGGCAGCAGCCATTGCTTGAGGCTGGGATGTCCGGCCTTGTAGACAAGGTTGCTGCCATCCGTATCGGCAATTGCAATTCCCGCCGAGATCAGCAGGGTGGTGAACAATATGCTCTTCTTCATTTAAATCTCCTTACTTCGAACGGATATCGAGTGCTTACTGAGCAGCCCGTAGAGTCTTGATGTAGATGATTACCGAATCGATCTGGGCCGGCGTGATCGCCCCGGCCCAAGGGGGCATTTCGGGAGAGCGCTCCATTGCTGCGCCGCCTTTGGCGATGATCTGGCGTAGGTAGTCGTCCTTGGCCGAACTCCAGGTCAGGTTGTAGGGTGGGGTCTTGAGGGCTCCCGCACCCGGGCCGTCGCCTTTGCCGGCTTTCCCGTGACAGGAGGCGCAATACACGCGGTAGAGCTTCTTGCCCTCATCAAGGCTCGGCTTGTCGTCGGCCAGGGCCGGCAGGGCGAGACACGCGCATCCGACAAGCAGGATGGGAATGGATTTAGTGGACATTCGGCCTCTCCTCATTCGGTACGCAGCGTCTTGATGTACATCATCACCGACTCGATTTCGGAGGGCGTGAGATCGCCACCCCAGGGAGGCATCTTGGCGGAGCGCCCCATCGCTTCGCCGCCCTTGGTGATGATGCCGCGCAGATAGCTGTCGCCCACGCGGCTGCGGGTCAGGTTGAAAGGCGGAGGCGTCTTGATGATGCGGGAGAGCTTGCCGTCACCCATGCCCTCATTGCCATGACAGGGCGCACAGCGGCCGTGGTAGACGGCGCGGCCGACCCGCAAGCCGGGCTGGGCCTTGGATGACGCCTCGCGCGAAAGCTTGAGGGCGCCATCCAGGTCCGCGCGTAGCAAGACGACGAATTCGGTCACCGAATCGATCTGGGTCAGGGTCAGTTCGTCACCGAAAGGCGGCATATCCTTTTCGATGGTCTTCGTGCCTGCACCCTTGATGATCACCTCGCGGATACTTTTGATGTCCTTGGCGTGCCGGACTTCGGCCAGGTTGGTATTGGGATAGCCGGGGATCGACAGGGAGAGAATCCCCTCGCCCAGGCCATCCGTGCCATGACAGAGCGTGCAGCGTTCCTGGAAAACGGCGGCACCGTACTTGACGCAGGGCTGGGCTTCCTTGCCGCACAATTGCTCCGAGTTGGCCGATGCGCTGAACGCAAGGGTGGACAGGGCCAACGCTGTCAAGAGGCGGGGGACCATTACGGCTCTACCAGGATGGTCATCTGCATGTTCGGGTGAATGGCGCACTCGACATCCACCTTGCCAGCCTTGTCGAAGGTCACCTTCTTGGTCTCGCCCTTCGGGTACGAGCCCAGGTCGAACGTCTTGGTCGGGGACAGGCTGAACACGTTATGGAAGAAGGGATCGTAGTTGGGGAAGCTGACCACATCCCCAACCTTGATCTTCAGATCCTTGACGGTGAACTGCTTGTTCCTCTGGCCGACCTCGTGCTCGGCAGCGAGTGCTTGGGCGGCAAAGCCCGCCAGGACCAGGGAAAGCAGGGAAATCACGGTGCGTTTCATGGTGTTACCTCCTAAGAATGGACTATCAGGGTTGCAAACTATGTGGTGAGTTCGGTCTCAAACCGAGAACTCTCCCACCACGCTAGTAAGTTCTTCCGCGGCTCCCCCCAGATTGGTGGAGCGGTTGCGCAACTCTTCAGATTGGGTACGGTTGTGCTTTGAAATGTCGACCAATTGGTCCGCGGCGAGGGCGATATTGGCGGTGGCCCCATCCTGGGCGGCGACCAGGTCCACGATCTGCCGCATGGCCTGATTGGTGGACTGCATCCGCTCGCTGCTGTTCTTGGTATGGTTTGCGGCCTCGCGCAGTTCCCCGATATTCTGGCTGGCGCTGTCGGCGACACGCTCCATCGACGCTACCGTATCGTTCACCTTGGACCGGATGTCCGATACCAGGGTCGAGATCTCGTCCACGGCGGAACTGGTCTGACCCGCCAGTTTGCGCACCTCGTCGGCGACCACGGCGAATCCCCGGCCGTGCTCTCCGGCCCTCGCCGCTTCTATGGCCGCGTTAAGCGCCAGCAGATTGGTCATCTCGGCAATGCCGCTGATGGTCTGGGTAATCGAGGTGATGCGCTCTGCAATCTCGGCCAATTGCCTGCTCTTGCCGGAGGTGGCTTCCATCTCGGATTGGAAGCGCTCGAAATTCTGCACCGTGTTCAGGATCTGCCCGGTGGAAGCGACCGCCGTTTCGGTAGCGGTGCCAGCCAGATTGTTGGCCTCGGAAAGATGCTGGGTAACCTGGTCGGAATAGTGTTTCAGGGTCTCGGTCTGCTGCTGGATATGCTGAATGCTGTGATTGAGTTTTTCCACCACTACATCCACCTCGACTGCGGTCTGGCTTACGGCACCCGATCCTTTGGCAACGTGCTCGGCGGAATGGCTTACACGGCGCATCAACTCGCGCAGGCGTAGTACGGTTTCGTGTATGGCCTTCAGGGTCTGCCCGATCTCATCCCGGCCCGCGCGTGCGACATCCACCTGCCGAGTCAGGTCACCCTGCGCGAGGGCGCCCATGACCTGCATGATGTTGTTCAGTGGGGCGCTGAGCATGCGCGCGGCGGCCAGGGCAAGCAGTAGTCCCAAGATCAGGCCCACGACGGTGAATCCGCCCAGCAACAGGTCAACCCGCATGGCATCCTTCTTGGCCGTCGCCAAGTCATTGTCCAGCGACGTCCGGCTGTGTTCGACGATCTTTTTCGTCTGTGCGACGATTTCGTTGAAGGCCGGCGCGATGCTCTCCGCCATCTGCAAGGCTGCCGGGTCGTCATTGCCGCGTGCGGTTCCGATCACCTGCATCTGCTTGGGGCGAATCTCGCTCATCAGCGTGATCAGTCGATCTACATCGGTATTTTGGCTGAAGAATTCGTGTAGTTTGGCCAGGTTCTCATCCACCACCGTGCCGGCTCTGATCGAGGCAATGGCCGCTTGACGAATCAACTGGGGATCATCGGCGGCAATGAGCGCCTGGATGGCGCGATCCATTTCAAGGATGGCGATCTGCGATTGAGTGGAGGCGGCTACCCGCAGCGAGGCCTTTTGCACCGAGGCTTCAATGGTTCTCAACTGGTTGATCAGCGCGTAGCCGGCGGCAGCCACAATCGCCACCATGCCCAGCAGGAACACGCCGAAGATGGCCAAAATCTTGGTACGCAGCCTGATATCGGAAATATTCTGGAACCTTGCGATTCTCACAGCCACTCCTTGTATGAAGCCAGGCGTTGGCATCGATTCGCGTCTGTCGCGCGTTTGTCTGATTTCTGCCGCCCGCTAGCTGGTGTTATTTGAACAGGATAGGTACACAGATATTAGGGGTTTGATACTTAAGTACTAAAGCGGAGCATGGGATTGGCAAAATGCGATGCGTCAGGTGTTGCTTCGGCGCAATTGGATTCGATATGGGACGGGGCAAATTTTCCGGCCAGCCCTCGACCCTTGGGTCCGCTAGGCCCGTCATGGCTTTGCCGCGACGGCCCTCGCGAGCGGTGCTCGCTCGGCGAACCGGTGGGTTCTTTTTACCCATCGGCTTCGCCAAATAAAATGGACCCGCCGGTGTTGTTGCCATTCGAGTGGGGGTGGGATTGCTCGGGTTTGGCGTTGCCTCCGCCAAACCCTCGTCCCTCCGCTGCACTACGGGACCGCCCTGCGGGCGTCCCACGATGCAGTGCATCGTGGTCGAACCAGTGGGTTCTTTCTACCCACCGGCTATGCCAAATAAAAAATTGACCCGGGTGGGTCCATTTTTTATTTGGCGGAGACGGTGGGATTCGAACCCACGATGCAGGTTTTGCCCGCATACTCCCTTAGCAGGGGAGCACCTTCGGCCTCTCGGTCACGTCTCCTAAATCGTCCTGCCAAGGGAGCAGGAAAGGCCGCGCAAGGATACCCGCGCGGCCCCTAAAAAGCAATTAAGCGGCGGGGGTTTTGTCTAGTTCGAAGGCTTGGTGCAGGGCGCGCACGGCCAGCTCCATGTACTTGTCTTCGACCACGACGGAGATCTTGATTTCCGAGGTGGAGATCATCTGGATGTTGATGTTTTCGGCGGCCAGGGCCTTGAACATCTTGCTGGCGATGCCGGCGTGGGTGCGCATGCCGACCCCGACGATGGAGACCTTGGCGATCTTGTCGTCGCCGATCACCTCGCGGGCACCGATCTCGCCCTTGACGCCGCCCAGCACTTCCATGGCTTTCTTGAACTCGTTGCGGTGGACGGTGAAGGAGAAGTCGGTGGTGCCGTCGTGGCCGACGTTCTGCACGATCATGTCGACGTCGATGTTGGCATCGGCGATCGGGGCCAGGATCAGGCCGGCGACGCCCGGCTTGTCGGGCACGCCCAGGATGGTGAGTTTGGCCTCGTCGCGGTTGAAGGCGATGCCGGAGATGATGGGCTGTTCCATGGTGTCTTCCTCGAACGTGATCAGCGTGCCTTCGCCATCCTCCTGGAAGCTGGAGAGCACGCGCAGTTTAACCTTGTACTTGCCGGCGAATTCGACCGAGCGGATCTGCAGCACCTTGGAGCCGAGGCTGGCCAGTTCCAGCATCTCCTCGAAGGTGATGGTGTCGAGCTTGCGGGCCTCGGGCACGATGCGCGGGTCGGTGGTGTAGACGCCATCGACGTCGGTGTAGATCTGGCACTCGTCTGCCTTGAGCGCCGCGGCGAGCGCGACGCCGGTGGTATCGGAGCCGCCGCGGCCCAGGGTGGTGATGTTGCCCTTCTCGTCGACGCCCTGGAAGCCGGCGACCACCACGACATGGCCGCTGTCCAGGTCGCGCCGCATGTTTTCCTCATCGATGGCGAGGATGCGGGCCTTGGTGTGGGCGTCGTCGGTCAGGATGCGGACCTGGCTGCCGGTGTAGCTCTTGGCCTTGAGGCCCAGGTCTTTCAGGGCCATGGCCAAGAGGGCGATGGTGACCTGCTCGCCGGTGGAGACCAGCACATCCATCTCGCGCGGGTCCGGCTCCTTCTGGATTTCCTTGGCCAGGCTGATCAGGCGGTTGGTTTCGCCGGACATGGCGGAGACCACCACGACCACCTGATGTCCCAGCATCTTGAACTTGGCGACCCGCTCGGCCACGTTGCGGATGCGCTCGATGGAGCCGACCGACGTGCCACCGTATTTTTGGACAATCAATGCCATGATGATGAAAACAAGCGCTTGAAAAAACAGCAATTCTACCTGATCTGGCCATCGTGCCACCAGCGGCCCAAGATTGAAACTTTCTTCGCTAGCCGCTAGTCTTAGTCCTGTTTCCTCACCGCACGGAGTTAAACCGCATGCAACCGCAATACGACCTGTCCGGCTACAACGCCTCGACCACCCTCAGCGTTTCCAGCAACAAGGTCCTGCGCAACACCTACATGATGTTGGGTCTGACCATGATCCCGACCGTGATCGGCGCCCTGGTCGGCATGACCATGGACTTCAGCTTCATGGCCGGCAGCCCGATCCTGTCTGCCGTCATCATGCTGGCCGTCATGTTCGGCCTGTTCTTCGCCATCAACGCCACCCGCAACAGCGCCATGGGCGTGGTTCTGCTGCTGGCCCTGACCGGCTTCATGGGTCTGATGCTGGGCCCGGTCCTGCAAGTGGCGCTCAGCCTGAAGAACGGCGGCGAGATCGTCGGCCTGGCCGCGGGCGGCACCGGCGCCATCTTCCTCACCCTGGCCGGTATCGCCACCGTGACCAAGAAGGATTTCAGCTTCATGGGCAAGTTCCTGATGGTCGGCATCGTGCTGCTCATCCTGGCTTCCCTGGCCAATCTGTTCTTCCAGATCCCGGCCCTGGCGCTGACCCTGTCCGCCGCGGCGGTACTGTTGTTCTCGGCCTTCATCCTCTACGACGTGAGCCGGGTGGTGAACGGCGGCGAGACCAACTACGTCATGGCCACGCTGGCGATCTACCTGGACATCTACAACCTGTTCGTCAATCTGCTGCAGTTGTTGATGGCTTTGATGGGCGAGCGCGAGTAACCGCGCAAGACCTTAAAAAGGCGGCTTCGGCCGCCTTTTTTGTTGGTATTTACCGCTCGAACAGCGCGATGGATTCGACGTGCGCCGTGTGCGGGAACATATTGGCGACGCCGGCCGTTTTCAGCGTGAAACCCTTCAGGTGCACCAACACCTCGGCGTCGCGGGCCAGGGTCGAGGGGTTGCAGGAGATGTAGACGATGCGCACCGGGCCGCCCTGATCGGGCAGCGACTTCACCAGTTCCATGGCGCCGTCGCGCGGCGGGTCAATCAGCAGCTTGTCGAAGTGGCCCAAGGCGGCATAGGCCTCGGGCGTCATCTGGAACAGGTCGGCGACACGGAACTCGGTCTTCTCGGCCAGGCCGTTGCGCGTCGCGTTTTCGACGGCACGCTGCACCAGGCCGGCACTGCCCTCGATGCCCAAGACCTGCGCGCCGCGCCGGGCGATGGGCAGGGTGAAGTTGCCCAGGCCGCAGAAAAAATCGGCGATGCGTTCGTCCGGTTGCGGGGCGAGCATGCGCATGGCGCGGCGCACCAGCATGCGGTTGATGCCGTGGTTGACCTGGGTGAACTCGGTCGGCCGAAAGGGCATGGTGAGATTGAATTCCGGCAGGCTGTAGCTGAGCTCCGGCGCATCCAAGGGGTGGAAGGGATAGGCGGTGTCCGGCCCTTTCGGTTGCAGCCAGATTTGCACGCTGTGCGCATCGGCGAAGGCGCGCACCTTGATCTCATCTTCGGCCGACAGCGGTTCCAGGATGCGCAGCACCAGCACCGTCACCGCATCGCCCATGGCCAGTTCGATCTGGGGCAGGCGGTCGCGGATGGAGAGCTCAGTGACGAACTCGCGGAACAGCGGCAGCAGGGCGGAGACATGCGGCGGCAGCACCTCGCAACTGGTCATGTCGGCGACATAGCTGCTGCGCTTTTCGTGGAAGCCGACCAGCACGCCGCCCTTCTTGATCACGTTGCGCACCGACAGCCGGGCCCGGGTGCGGTAGCCCCAGGCCGGGCCGTGGATGGGCGAGAGCAGGGTCTCGGGCTCGACCTTGCCGATATGGGCAAAGCAGTCTTCCAGCACGCGCTGCTTGGCCGCCACCTGGGCCGATTCGTGCAGGTGCTGGTGCGAGCAGCCGCCGCAGATGCCGAACCAGCGGCAACGGGGCACGACCCGGTTGGGGCTGGCCTTCAGGATCTCGGTGGCCTGGGCCTGCTCGTAGTTCGGTTTCTTGCGATAGCTGGAATGGCGGACCAACTCGCCGGGCAGGGCGCCGTCGACGAAGATGGCCTTGCCGTCGAGATGGGCGACGCCGCGGCCCTCGTGGTCGAGGGATTCGATGTACAGCGGTGGGGTGGGTGTAGTGCTCATTGTCGGGTTTTCTGCGTAGGGTGCACTTTGTGCACCGGTTGATGGTGCGTGCAACGCAGCCTACGGATTAGGCCTGCCAGGCCGCCAGGAACTCTTGCCAATGCTCGGCGCCAATGCCGGTCAGGGTGTCGCGCACGAGTTGCACTTCGCGCTCGTATTGCTCATTACTGAGTGCCCCGCGCAGCAACTGGAAGCGCAGATAGACCAGATAGGTGTTGGCGACGTCGGTCTCGCAGTAGTCGCGGATCGCGGCGATCTGGCCGGCCTGATAGGCGTCCCAGACCTTGCTGCCGTCCATGCCCAGCTTGCCGGGAAAGCCGAACAGTTTGGCCAGGTCATCCAGCGGCGCATTGGCGCGGGGCTGATACAGGGCCAAGAGGTCCATCAGGTCGAGGTGCCGGGTGTGATAGCGGCTGATGTAGTTGTTCCATTTGAAGTCTTTGTCGTCCTCGCCCATGTCCCAGTAGCGGGGGGCGCTCACCTTGTGGCGCATGGCGCGGTAGTGCAGCACCGGCAGGTCGAAGCCGCCGCCGTTCCAGGACACGATCTGCGGGGTGTATTTCTCGATGCCGTCGAAGAAGCGCTGGATGATCTCGGCCTCGCCAGCCTCGGGCTCGGACAGCGAGAACACCTTGAAGCCGTCCTTCGAGCGCAGGGCGCAGGAGATGGTGACCACGCGATGCAGGTGCAAGGGCAGGAAGTCGGAGCCGGTCTTCTGCCGGCGGAACAGCAGGGCCATTTCGCCGACGTCGTGGTCCGTGGTGTCCGGGCTCACGTCGTAGAGGCGGCGCAGCCCCTCGATGTCGGGGATGGTTTCGATGTCGAAGATTAAAACCGGCGTCATGGCTGACCCTGTCGCGAAAAGGGTGTAATTTTACCCGCTCAGGGGCAGGAGGAGCCATGGACACACGCTGGCAGGTGGCGAAAGACGATGCGGACTGGCTGCGCCAGGCCCTGGCCTATGTCCGGGCCGCCGAGGCGCGGGCGCTGGCCGGGCGGGGTGCCTTCCATATCGTGCTGGCCGGCGGCGGCACGCCGCGCAAGGTCTATGAGCGGCTCGCCCAGGAGGCGCACGACTGGGCCCATTGGCATATCTGGTTCGGCGACGAGCGCTGTCTGCCGGTGGACGACCCCGAGCGCAACAGCCGCATGGCCTTCGAGGCTTTGCTCAGCAAGGTGCCGATCCCGGCACAGAACATCCATGTCATCCCGGCCGAGCTCGGCGCCGCGGTGGCTGCCGAGCGTTATGCCCAGGAACTGGCCGGGGTTCATGCCTTCGATCTGGTGCTGCTCGGCCTGGGCGAGGACGGCCATACCGCCAGCCTGTTCCCCGGCCACGACTGGGGTGAGGCCATCGATGCGCCGCCGGTGCTGGCCGTGCTCGACGCGCCCAAGCCGCCGCCCGAGCGGGTCAGCCTGTCGGCGCGGCGCCTCAACTGCGCCTGTGTCGTGCTGTGTCTGGTGACCGGCGCGGGCAAGCGCGAGGCGGTGGCCGCCTGGCGCGGCGGGGTGGCGCTGCCGGTGGCGGCGATCCGGCCGGCTTGCGGGGTCGACGTCCTGCTCGATCCGGCTGCAGCGGTTGCCTAAAGGGTGAATTTTCACCCTCCCCATTCATGGGGAGGGCAGGGGTGGGGATATCCCCCTCCCTGCCTCCCCCGCGAGTGGGGGAGGGGTGCGTTGTTCAGCCAGGGTGCGTTATACGCAGCAATAGAATGGTGCACGGAGTGCACCCTACGAGGGCCTTCCTAACAAGGCATCCAGTTCCGCTTCGCTGAAGCCGGCCTGCAGCCGGGCCTCGGTATTCACCGGCCGGCGCGGCTTCGGCGCCCGGTAGCGTTCCAACAGCTCACGATAGGTCGCCTCCGGCTCCAGGCTGCGCAGCTCGCAGAAATGGCGGAACCAGCGATCGCCGGCGGCGACGTGGGTGACCTCGTCGCGCAGGATGATGTCGAGGATGGCCGCGCCCGCCGCATCGCCATAGCCGCGCAACTTCTGTTGGATCTCCGGCGTGGCATCCAGCCCGCGCGCCTCCAACAGGCGCGGCACCAGGGCCATGCGCGCCAGCGGGTCGGCCGCGGTGTCGCGGGCCATCTGCATCAGGCCGTCGTGGGCGGGGAAGTCGCCGTAGTCGTAAGCCAGGCTGCGCAAGTGGTCGCGCAGCAGGCCGAAGTGATAGGCCTCCTCGGCCGCCACTCGCAGCCAGTCGCCATAGAACTCATCGGGCAGGCCGGGGTAGCGGCAGACGGCGTCGAGCGCCAGGTTGATCGCGTTGAATTCGATATGGGCCAAGGCGTGGATCAGCGCGGCATGGCCCTCGCGGTCCTTCAGCGTGCGCTTGGCCAGTTGCTTGGGCGGCACCAGAGGCGGCCGTGCCGGCCGGCCGGCGAAATCGTGCGGCAGGGGTTCCGAGTCATCGGCGGTTTGAAGGCGGCCGGCGCACCAATCGGCCCAGAGTCGCGCGGCGCCTTGGCACTTGGCCTCGACCGCGCACTCGGCCAGCACGGCGCGCGCCGCGGCGTGAACGTTGCCGGCAGCGGCCATCAGGCGATCTTCAGCGATATTCGACCAGATCGGCCAAGGGCAGCCGGCGCTTCGCGTGCGGGGTTTCCGCGCAATAGCCCAGCGGCAGGATCAGGGCCACCTCGTATTGCGCGGGATCGATGTCGAGCACCTGCTTGACCTGATCCGGCAGGAAGCCGCCGATTGCGCAGGAATCCAGCCCGACCGCGGTCGCGGCAAGCATCATGTTGGTCGCGGCGATGTGGCACTGGCTCACGCTCCAGGCGCGGATGTCGGTGGCACTGTGGAAGTTGCGATAATTGGCCAGTGCCTGCGCCAACTGATCGCCCGGATACTCCCGCTGCAACAGCTTCTGGATATAGGGCGAATCGGGATGCAAGTCGGCCAGCTTGGCCAGGATGACGATCACGGCATCGGCGGTGCCGACCTGGGTTTGCTGGAAACAGGCGGCCTGCAGGGCCTGCTTGAGCTCGGGCGACTTCACCACCATGAACTTCCAGTGCTCCAGGCCGAAGGAAGAGGGCGAGAGGCGACCCGCCTCGAGCACGAATTCGAGATCGCTGGCGGCGATGGTCCGGCTCGGCTCGAACACGTGACAGGCGTAACGGCGATGGAATAGCTCGGCAAGCTGCTGCTTCATAATAGGACCTACATGGGAATGTCCGCATTTTAACCTCAAGAGCCGGGCGAGACCGGTAAAGGCCGGGTTCTGAAAATGGGTATAGCGAGATGACCACGTTTAATCTGCAGTTGTTTGCACCGGGCCTGGCGGCGGCGGGGGTGGGGGTTCAGGGCCGCTTCGTCGGCGGCCGGCTGCATTTGCAGGCGGAGGGGCTGAGTCTGGAGATTCCGTTGACGACGATCCGGGCCAAGGCGGCCGGCTTCGACGGCCGCCAGTGGCTGCTGGAATGGGACTCGGCCGAAGGGCTGTGTTCTGCCCTGTTGCAGGGCGAGGCCGACATCCAGGCCTTGCGGGCCGGAGCGCCCGAGCAGTTGGCCGGGCAATTGCAGGCGGCCCGCCGCGGCGAGCGCGGCCAGCGGCGGCGCTTCCACATGGCCCTGCTGGCGGCGGGGCTGGTGCTGGCCTTGCCTTTCCTTGTCCTCCTGCTGTTTTGGCTCAATGCCGAGCGCGTCGCCGGCTGGGCCGCCGACCAGGTGAGTCTCAACCAGGAGCAGCGCTTGGGCGACATGGCCTTCGCCCAGATGCGGCCGCAACTGAAATTGCTGGAACAAGGCCCGGCCCTGAATATGGTGAGCGAGATCGGCACGCGGCTGACGGCCGGTTCGCGCTACCACTACCAGTGGTTCGTCGCGCAGGATGCGCAGGTCAACGCCTTCGCCATGCCCGGCGCTTATGTCGTGGTGTTCAGCGGCCTGATCGACAAGGCCGATACCCCCGAGGAGATCGCCGGCGTGCTCGCCCACGAGGTGCAGCACGTGGAGCAGCGCCACAGCCTGAAGAATATGCTGCACGGCCTGGGTTGGCGGGCGCTGTTGTCGCTGGCCTTGGGCGATTGGGCCGGCGGCATCTGGGCGAACATGGCCGATCAACTGGGCAGCCTGAAATTCGGCCGCGACATGGAACGCGAGGCTGACATGGGTGGCTTGCAGGCGCTCCGCCGCGCCGGCATCGCGCCCCAGGGGATGGCGAGTTTCTTCGAGAAGATGGCCAAGCAGGACGGTGGCCCGATCGAATTGCTGTCCAGCCACCCGGCCTCGGACGAACGGCTGGCCAGCATCCGCAGCGCGATTGCCGAGCAGGGGGCTTACCCGGCCCAGCCCTTGCGCTACGACTTGGCGGCGATCAAGGCCAGCCTCAAGCCCTAGCGCTTGAGTCGCCGTACATCAGACGGTGGAGCAGCCAGGCGGCGAAGTAGACGATGTAGAAGGAAAAGACCACATCGCTCAGGAAGTGGCCGCCCTGGGCCAGGCGCATCAGGCCGAGCAGGCCGCCGGCGGCGAAGCCCGCGGCCAGCCAGGTACGGCGCTGCCGGGCCAGGATGAAGGCCGGCGCCAACAGGAAGAAGCCGACCGAGGAATCGCCGCAGGCGAAGGCGCAGTTGGAACGGCACTGGCCGCTCGGCACCCAGGCCGGCGAGAAGGCCTTGTCGCCGCCGAAGTTTTCCACCTGCACCGGGCGGGCGCGGCCCCAGTTGTCCTTGAACAGGGTGTTGACCAGCAAGCCGGGGCCGATGGCCGCCACCAGCAGCAGGTAGATCAGCCCCTTGCGCAGCGGCCAGGATGCGGAAACCAGTGAGGCGATGAGCAGGGCGGCGACCAAGGTGCCGACGATGGTCTGGGAGAGCAGCGGCACCGATTTATGGAAGGGGTCGAGCGCCGCATACAGGAAGAAGCCCTCACCCGCGCGATAGAACAGGCCGCTCGCCCAGAGGTCGAGTTCCGGTGCCAGCAGGAACAGCAGACCGAAGCCGACGAAGGAATAGTAGAGCGGGTGCTGCAACCGCTTCATCGGGCATAGCCCTTGAAGTCGCGCAGCCACCAGGCCTGAGCCTCACGGTCGTAGTCGCGATAGAGCGGGATGCGGATCGTGCCCAAGGGTTTCACCTCGGCGAATTCCCGGCTCAGGCGCTCACCATCGACATGCTCGCCGACCAGGATGAACTCGCCTTGCGGCGCCTGCTTGAGGTCGTGCTTGAGGGCATAGTGGTCGCCGATGATGCCGCTCGGGTTGTAGGCGAGGGCGTCGAAGGGATGCGGCCGCACATAGTAGATCAGCTCGGCCAGCAGCTTGCGGTCGTCGGAGACCAGGCGGGCGCCGGGGTGGGCGGCGAGCAGCCTCTGCACCTCGCCGCCGAGGTCGCGCCAGCCGGCCACCCGCGAATAGGGGTCGGTCTTGCGCGTGAGTTCGATGCCGGCGAGCCCGGCCAAGCCATGGTAGTGGTAGAGCCCGACCATGATCACCACATTGACCGCGATCGCCGCCTGCAGCCAGCGCAGCCGGTTGCGGGCCAGCCACCAGGCGGTTACCAGCAGCACGCCGGCGACGTAGGCCATGGCGCCCCAGTTGGCGAAGGCGCGGGTGAGGAAGGCGAGCACGATGAACACGGCCAGGGCCGGCACGCTGAAGGCGAACAGCAACTGATAGCGGCGGTCGGTCACCAGGTTGAAACCATGGCGCAAGGCCAGATGCGCAAAGGCGGCGAACAGCAGCGGGCCCATGACGATGAACTGGCCGCCGAGGAACTCGGCCAGCTTCTCCGGCCGGAACCATTGCCTGCCCAGGCGGGAGATCTCCGCCGTGTGCTCGACACTGACGAACTGGTGCTGGGCATTCCAGATCAGGTTGGGCAGGAAGATCAGGAAGGCGAGGCCGATGGCGGCATAGAGCCGGGGGTTGCGCAGCTGCCGGCGCGCCTCGGCATTCATGATCAACAGAGCCAGGCCGCCGAGGCCGAAGAAGACCATGCTGTATTTCGACAGGCCGCCCAGCCCCAGGGCCACGGCCAGGCCCAGCCAGTTGTGCCACTGGTTGTGGTCGAGGGCGCGGGCGAGGAAATACAGGGCGAGCGCCCAGAAGAAGAGCAGGGCGGCATCGGTGGTGATGAGCCAGGCGCCGAGCGAGACCATGGGCAGGGTGATGTAGGCGAGCGCCGCCCAGAAGCCGACGCGCGGCGCGAACAGGCGGCTGCCGAGCAGGAACAGGACGAAGGCAGTGGCCGGGTAGAGCAGATAGGCGCCCAGTCTCACGCAGGGCTCGGCATCGCCGCACAGCTGCGTGGTCAGCCAGATCAGCCAGCCGACCATGGGCGGCTTGGAGTAATAGCCCCATTCCAGCGACTGCGCCCAGCCGAAGTAATAGGCCTCGTCGCCGTAGAGTTCCAATTGCAGCCATTGCGCCGTGGCGATGCGATAGGCGGTCAGGGCGAACAGGATCAGGATCAGCCTGAGGCCGTAATGACGGACGTCGGGTTCAGTCATGGTTCGTTCCATTGGGCATTGGCCGGAAAAACAGGGCGAGGCCGGCGAAGGCGATGGCCTGCTCGAAACGCTGTGCCTGCGGATAGCCGCTGTCGTGGCCGATCATCAGCCAGGCGGCGCCGGCGATCAGCAGCGCCTGCACCGCGCCATGCAGCCAGGGGTGGTGCAGGGCCTGCCAGCGTTGGGCCAGGACGATGCCGGCCAGCCCGGCCAGCCAGCCGCCGGCGGCACCGGCCAGTACGTCCAGTGGCCAGTGCACGCCGACGGCGATGCGCGAGAGGCCGACCAGGGCGGCCAGCGCGATCAGCGGCAACAGCCGGCGCCAGGACGGCAGATAGACGGAGAGCAAGGCCATCATGGCGAAGGCGGTGGCGGTATGGCCGGAAGGAAACGAGCCGGCCCGGTGCGCCGGGCCGATGACATCGAAGGCGGCGGGGTCGAGCACGGCCGGCGGCCGCGGCAGGTCGAGGGCGTATTTCAGGCTGTGGACATAGACCAGGGCGAACAACGTAGCGAGCAGGATGGCGGCCGCCAGGTCCGGCCGTCGCCGGACGAAGGGCAGGAGCAGGGCGAAGGCGACCAGGGTGTCGCCGACCGCGGTGAGGCTGGCCCACAGCCCCGGCGGTAGGGCTGCGGCGGCATGGTTGAGGGCGAGGAAGACCGCTTGATTGCTGTCGTTGAGCAGCAGTATCGCCATGGCCAGCAGGGCGACCGCGGGCAGGGCCCAGACCCGGCTGCGGGTGAAGGCCGTCGCGACCGGCTGCTCCGGCAGTTCCATGCGGTTCACTTGAGCAGTCTCACCAAGGCGATGTCCTTGCGGATGTAGATCAGCTCGTAGGGCGGCAATTCGGCCAGGTGGCGGGTGTCGGTGAATACCGCCTCGCCCGGCAGCGGCGCGCGCCGCTCGACCACGCGGCCGGCATAGACGCTGAAACTGGGGTTGTTGATGCCGCTCATGACCACGTTGGTCTCAAGATGGCTGGCGAGCAGGCCGGCCTCTTTGACCGGGTCCTGCAAGAGATGACCGACCGCCGGCAACAGCACCAGGGCGAGGCCGTAGCTGGCCGCCAGGCCGACCACCATCAATCGCAGGACGAGGGCGGCGCGGGTCCAGACCATGAACAGCAGGGTGATGCCGGCGGCCACCGCGAAATAGCTGCGGTAATACAGGCCGAAGTGGGTGTCGATGTCGGCCAACAGCGATTGGTAATAGGGCTTGGCCTGATCCTGCCGGGCGGCGAGCAGGTCGGGCAGGAAATAGAGGCCGACGAACAGGAGCAGGGCCGGCAGCAGCAACCAGCGGCTGCGCGCCGCCTTTAGTTCCAGGGCCAGCAGCACCAGGAGTGGCGACAGGCCGTAGAGCAGGTAGTGCGGCAGCTTGGTCGCGGCGGCGGAGATCAGCAGAAAGGCCAGGCCGAACAGGATCAGGGCATAGCGGCCGAAGTCGTCGCGCCAGTGCTCCCGCCAATGCCTGGCGACCAGCAGCAACAGGGCGGTGTAGGGCAGGGTGAGCAGCAACAGCACCGGCAGGTAATAGAACACGCTGCCGCGGTGGCCTTCCATGGCGCCGGCGAAACGGCCGACATTGTGCTTGAGGAAGAAAGCCTCGATGAAGCCCGGCCCCTTGACCCAAGTGACGGCGACATACCAGGGCAGGGCGATGGCGGCGAAGATCAGCCAGGCCCGCTTGTTGGCGACCAGATCGAGAAAGCGGCGCCATTCGCCGCGGCTCACCAAGTAGAGCAGGGCGGTGAGCAGGGGCAAGGCGACGGCGACCGGGCCCTTGGTCAGGAAGCCCAGGGCCATGGCTGCCCAGGCCCAATACAAATGGCGGGCGTGGCCTTGCTTGAGCCAGAGGAACTGGGCGAACAAGGCGCCGGCGAGTGCGGCATTGAGCAGGGCATCGGCCGTGGCGGCGCGGGCGATGAAGTTGACGCCGACGGTGGTGGCGGTGAGCACGGCGGCGGTGAGCGCGGTCTCCGGGTCGTACAGCCGGCGGGCGAAGCGATAGGCCAGGGCGGTCCAGACCAGGCCGGCCAGGGCCGAAGGCAGGCGCAGGGCCAGTTCGTTGAAGCCGAAGGCCCAAGCCGAGAGCGCCTGCAGCCAGTAGCTCAGGATCGGCTTGTCGTAGCGGGGAATCCCGTTGAGATAGGTGGCGAGGAAGTCGCCGCGCTCGAACATCTCCAGGGTGGCGGCGGTGAAGGCGCCCTCGTCGAGGTCGAACAAGGGCGATGCGGCCAAGCCGGAAAAAAAGCTGACGACGGCCGCCAGCAAGAGCGCCCAGCCAAGCCGAGAATCCACGGCCTTAACGGACCCCGTGTTTGCGCGGGGTGTCGCGCAGGATGTACTGCTTCTGGCCGGCCGGCTCGTGATAGATGCGGGTGAGCATCTCGCCCAAGAGGCCCATGCCGATGAATTGCGCACCCATCAGGGTGAACATCGCGCCCAGCAGCAAGAGCGGCCGCTGGCCGATGTCGGCACCGGTGAACAGCTTGAGCCCGACCAGGTAGGACAGCGCCAGCAGGCCGGGCACCAGCATCACCGCACCCACCGTGCCGAAGGCATGCATGGGACGGTGTAGGAAACGCAGCAGGAACTTCACCCACAAGAGGTCGAGCAGCACGCGGATGGTGCGGTCGATGCCGTACTTGGACACACCGCGGGTGCGGGCGCGGTGGTTGACCGGCAGCTCCATCACCCGGGCGCCGAACTGGGCGGCCAGGGCGGGGATGAAGCGGTGCAACTCGCCGTAGATCTTCACGTTGGCCAGGGCCTCGCGCCGATAGAGCTTGAGCGAGCAGCCGTAATCGTGCAGCTTGACCCCGGTGACCTTGGAGATCAGGGCATTGGCGATGCGCGAGGGAATCTTGCGCGACAGGGTGCGATCCTGCCGGTCCTTGCGCCAGCCGGAGAGCACGTCGATCTCCGGATGGGCCTCGAGTTCCTTGAGCAGGCGCGGGATGTCGGCCGGATCGTTCTGCAGGTCGCCGTCCAGGGTGATCAGCACATTGCCCTGGGCCGCGTCGAAGCCGGCCTGCATGGCGGTGGACTGGCCGTAGTTGCGGTTCAGGTAGAGCGGCTTCAGCCAGGGCCGGGTCTCCGCCAGTTCCGCCAGCTTGCGGTCGGAACCGTCGCGCGAACCGTCGTCGACGCAGATCAGTTCCCATTTGACGCCGGCCGGGGCCATGGCCTTTTCCACCTGCTCGACCAGGTCGGGCAGGTTGTCGTATTCGTTGTAGACGGGGATGACGATGGAGACGTCGAGCGCGGTCTGGGTGGGTTCCATGGCGGGAATTGGCTTTTTCTTCGAGGGCTGAACTATACCAGACCCCACTCTGCCGGCGTTGGCTGGCGCGAGCGGGTCTCTTGTGTCGCCAGAACGCTAAAAACCCCCTGACCATCCGGCCAGGGCGTGGCACATTGCGCGCCGCGGGCACATCGACGGCGGGGGGAGGGATGTGCCCGTAATGTCGGCGGTTCAGGGCAGATAGATGCCGCGAATCGATTGCTGGCCGAAGTCGCTGAACAGGGCGACCAAGCCGGTCATGTAGCGCTCGCTGGTAGTGGTCGCTGGGCTGGGCGAAATCGGATCGGGCCCGGTGATGGTATGGGTTCTGGTGCCGGTGACCAGCGCGATCCAATAAATGCCCGTGGGCTGCAAGGGCTGCAAACGACCGCCGCTGGCGCGCTTTGCCGGCAGGGCCAAGCTCACCTGCATGGGCCGCAGCAGGATCTGGCCGGCTTGTGCCGGGTCGATGCCGTTGTTCATCCAGAGGGCTGCAAGCAGTTGTGTCACCTTGGAGTTGAGCGGCGTGGTCTGTAGGCGGTCGACCGTCCAGCCATCATCCCGCATGGCCTGGGTATAGTCCCGGCTGGGCAACACGGGTGGCAGCCAGGCCGCCTGGTTGATGTCGGTAATGGCTGCGACCAGCGCCTTGGTCGGACGGCCATTGGGCCCGGTGCTGCCGTCGATCAGCAAGGTGAGATTGACCTGGCTCGACCTGCCGCTGTTCTTGTTGACGACGGTGACGCCGGAATAATGCAGTTGCCAGCCGTAGAGCACGGTCTTGGCCACATTACCGCCATAGCGCGCGGAGTCGGTGATTTGCACGAAGGCGCTTTGGTCGGGCGTGACAGGCGCGGTGGCGGGCAGGCCGAGGTAATTGGCCGCGGCTGGGTGGACCTCCTTGTACAACAAGGTCGGTTGTACCTGCGTCTTCTTCCAGCTTAAGGAGCCGACACTGGATGCCGGCGTGCCGGCTGATTGGGCAAGCGGGGCGAGGATCAGCAGGCAAAGTGATATGAACCTGGCGAAAAAATGCTGGCGCTGCATGAGAAGCATCCTCTCAATATCGGTGGGGCAAGGGGCGATCGATTACGGCCACCCTTGGCGCGGGAACTCCGAAACCGGTGGTGGTCGGACAAACGCCGCGCTAATTGCTACGTTGTTAAGAAGGGGCTGCCGCTGGAATGCTGACGTGTCGGGGCAGGACTGGCCAATCCAGTGCCCGCCCCGCGTCTTTGCTGCCTAAACCTAGTCTTCCTCGAGTTCCAGGTTGATGCACTGGCCATCCATCTCCACCTTGAGGGCCGATGGCGCCAGATCGCCAGCTTCGAAGAAGTAGAGGATGGTTTCGGTCTCTCCCTTACTGCCACCCACTACATAGGACTTAGCCTGCTGACCGGAGAGGAGGGCCAAGGGCTGGCGTTTCGAATCCAGGAGGTTGACCGTGAGAGTGCGCTTGCTAAGGGCCTGGGCCTGGGGCCGGGACGGTCGCGCGATCAGCAGCGTGACCTGCCAATGGCCTTTCTCCTCGTGGTATTCCACGACGGCGTCGAGCCGTTGTGCTGCTGCGAGTTGGGTCAGGGTGGAAGGACGCAAGGTTTTCGTCGGCACAGTGGCACTCCCTTTCACGGTCCAGCTGGCAGAAGCCAAAACAGCGCCGGTATCGACATTGATCAACTCGGCCATGAAGCTCAAATCCACTTCCAGCTTATCACCTGGGTTGCCGGTGATTCCAGGCGCGTCCCAGCCGACGTATGTGCAACCTGTGCTGCGGGGGTCGGGGCTGTACATGTCATACGGGTGATCGGGACAGTCCCGGTGGCCATAGGCCGTGCAAGGGCCCGGGTTGGTGCCTGAAGGCCCACAGCCGTCTTCGTAGAAGGTTCCTGCGTCGAGCCAAGTGCTGTCGCAGAGCCTATGCTGGATGACGGTGCCGTTGGCCTTGAACTGGCCTTTGACATGCTGCCGGTATTCGCCTTTGGCACAGGTGCCGCTGTCTGTCGTGAAGAGTGCCTTCATGTCAAAGGCGGCGCTGAGCCTGCCGGCGCTCAAGGTGGGATTCAGGTTGCCGCTCGGTATGTCGGTAAATTTGCCGGTCAAGGCCATGGTGTGTTCCTCCTTTGGTTAGTGGCTTCAGTCACGCTCGGCTGAAATGGGCTGACATCTCTGCCTACGACAAGACGAGATTGCGGCAGGACTTGTGAAGCATTCATTCTGCTGGTGGTTCGAAGTCCCTAAGATGAATGACGCCATGAGGCGAAAAGAAGCCGGTGATGCGTTGAACGAGTTCGGCAACGATTTCGAACTCGGCTTCGCGCCCCTGCGCCTCCAGGGTTTGCAGCACGCCATTGAGGATGTCGACGATCTCGCCTTTGCCGAGCCCGGCCGCATTGCTGGCCAAGATGCAGGCCAAGAGCTCGGCGAAGGTGAAGACCCCGTTAGCCAAGCGGCTTGCACAATGGGCCTCCAAGTCCAGTTTCCCTTTGCAAACCATGATCCATCCTTCAACTATGTTTTTTGTGGCCTAGTCGAAGTTGGGGCTTCTCCTGATCGCCTCATGTTTTTATGGGCAGGCATTGGCAGGGGGTGGCTCGATCGCCCACTGGGCCTGCGTACTGGCGACAGCGGCACGGAAGTTGGGCAGGGTCAGGCCGACGCCAGCGGTGCTGATCACAGCGTGATTCGGGCTGCCAGCCACAGGTGCCGCTTGGACCTGCAGCGTGCCCGGCAGGTTGTTTTGGTCCATGACCCATACGTTCAGGTTGGCATTGCCGGTGCCGTTCCAGTTGTTGCCGGCCGGTCGGGTAAAGGCGGGAAGCTCGCAGGGATTGGCCGTGACTACCGACGTGCCCTGCGGCGTGCCGGTATCGGGGTTGTTTGGCAAGGCAATGCCGGCTGGCGTCAACACGACATCGGCATCCCGTACGCCCAGGCCCAACGCCGTGTTGGCGACTTGGGGTTGGTTGGCGTTGGCCGGGTCCGGACGCATTCCCCGGTAGATTTGGGCATGGACGGTCGTTGCCAGCAATGCTGCTAGCAGTGTGGCGAGGGCAGTCGTCATGGTTGAGCCCAGCGCAGCCCGCCTGAGACGGCTGATCGAGATCAGTCGGATGGCGGGGCTGGTGATCAGGCAAGATGGTTTGTTCATGGGTTTCTCCTGTTGTCGTAGTCGAATGACGCATGCCATGTGATGCATCGCTTAGGTGTCCAGGTGGTGACCTGGCAGTTGTATGACGTTTATGTCGGCAACAATGTGAGCTAGAGTTGCGCCCCGTTACTCGTCCAGGTCAGTCAGGAAGCTGAACAGCCAACGGCCCTTCTCGCGGGTAATCTCGACATCGATCGATGAGATGTCTGGGATCACGGGGTATGGCGTCATATCGGTAAAGGCTTGCACGGTGAAGTTTTCGCCGGTGATGAGCGGTGCGGCGATCATGAAATAGAGCGTCGGCACATATTCGAAGCTGCAGGTCATGCCCCAGTCCAACCCCGGCATGGTGACTACCGGGCTGCCGCTGACGTGCCAGGTGCAATCGACGCTGGTGTAGGGGTAGGTCTGGTTGTAGACGCCGGCTTGCTGCGGCGTCAGTCGTTCGCGCGCCATGCCGGTTGTGGCCGGTTCCAGCGTGGGTGACAGGCCGTCCCGCCGCGTGGCCAGGTAGAGCTGGCCGGGGTTGATCGTTTGTTCAGCGGACCGGGTGGGATTGTTGCTGCTCTTTCCCCGAGTGAGCAGGCGGGCGCTGATCCGGGTGTCGAAATTGAAACAGGCCGTGGCGCCGGATGAGATCTCAAGGTCTTGCCAGGCATGAACAAGAAAATTGGTTCTCTGGCGTTGGGGCCGGAGGAAGACCAGCACCCGCTTGCCCTGCATGTCGTCGACCTCGGAGTGGACCCTGCATTCGATCATGGCGCTCGTCTATTCTGAGTTGCCGCAATGGCCGGATGGCCTGTCTTCGAGCCAGGCCATCCGGTGCCCGGCTTACTTTGCGTCGAAGTCGAAGGTCCACAGGCCCTGGTTGCGGGTCAGGTTGACGTCGACCGAAGTGGCGGTGATCGGCATCACGTACTGGGTCATGTCCGAGAAGTTCTGGACGATGTAGGTCTGGCCGATCAGGGGCGGCGAGGCCACCATGAAGTAGAAGTTCGGCAGGTACTCGAAGCTCACGGTCATGTTGGCATCGACATAGGGCATGGTCACCACCGGCTTGTCGTTCACGTACCAGTTGCTGTTGAACTGGATGAACGGGTTGGTTTGGTTGATCACGCCGGCCTGCTGCGGGGTCAACTTGGCCTGGGCCAGCGAGGTCGGCGCCGGTTGCAGCATGGGCGACAGGCTGTTGGGGCTGATCGCCGACAACAGTTGGCCCGGCTGCACCGTCTGCCGGCCGGAGACGATGGTGTTGTTGTTGACGCCGGTGCTGGTCACATCGGTGGAAATGGTCGCTTCGTACAGGAAGGACTCGGTGGCGCCAGCCGAGCCGGTGAGCACCTGCCAGGCATGGATCATGTAGTTGCGCTGGGGATTTTGCGGCTTGAGGAAGACCAGGACGGTTTTGCCCTGCATGTCCTCCACATCCATGGTGACGTTGAATTTGGTAGCCATTGTTTACTCCTTGGTTTGGTATGGTTCGGGCTCTGGTAAAAACGGCGCAGGAAGTCGAGTCCGTGGATTCTCCCGGCGCCGGTTGGAACGGATTGCCGGTCAGTCTTGTGTTGCTACTGCCGCGTTGAGCCGGTCGAAGGTGTAGGCGGGTAGGCCGGTCGCGTCTTTTTCGAGGGTTACTCCCACCTGAATGACGTTGTTGGGCGGCTGATAGGCCGTCGCCGTCTTGGGGATGTCGGACGGCGCATAGGTCTGCGTTGCCGCGTTGGCAGCGACAGAAAAAAACAACAAGGTGCCATTGTCGGGCTGGAAGAAGGCGCTCGTGTCGGGGCCGATATTCTGGGTAATGCCGATACAGCGGCCTTGGGATTGATCGAGATCACTCAAGTGCCACTCGATGTTCACGGTAAACGGATCAACCGATGGGGTCGGGGTGACGAGCTCGACATAGCCCTTCCCGTTCTGGGGCAGGGTCTGTAGCTGGATATCCTTTTCCCCGATGACCAGCATGTAGCTGCTGCCTAGTTGCACGGGAACCCGCTTGCTCTGAATCGTGCCGGCCCCGGAGGACTTTTTGATCACGACGGAAAGGCTGTTGTTGTAGGTAAAACCCTCTTCGGCACCTCGCGATGGGTTGAGGAACTGCCAGGGGCAATAGATGAAGCTCGGCGCCGGCGGGGCAGGCGTAGGTGCGGATGGCTCTGCTGCCGCATCGCCCGTGGTCTTTTTTGTTTTTGCGCTGGGCGTGTTTTCGGGCTGGCTGGTGCCGCAAGGCTTGGTCGCCGTGCTGTCGAGCGCATTCTTCACCAGCACTGCGGTCGCCATGTCGTCCACGTTGATGTTATGCAGCGTGTAGATCATCGCCATCGTCATCCCTTTCGAAAATTATTTTGTCGAGACCGTGCAGGTCGATCTCATTGCTTGTGTCGATAAGACGGATGTCGGTGGTGCGGCGTGAAAATGGATTGGGCGTGGACTTTAAAAGTCGAAGCCGGTGAGACGGTCGAGCACCGTGTCGAGCATGGAGCCGAACAGTTGCGGCCGCTGGCTGTACTTGATGATGAAGTTGGCGTAGGCGTTCTTGACCCGCGTCTCTGGCGCTTGGCGGATGCTGATGGCATCCGGGTTTTTGGTCGGATTCACCGCACCATCCGTTTGCGTTTCGGGTATCTCGTAACTGTTGTAAGCGCCGCTTCCCGCGTAGCCCTGGGGTTTCAGTGAAACGGCTTTTTGGTAGAGATGGTCGTGCGCCTGGAAGGCGTCATCCTGCACCGAGCCGACCTGATTGCCGGCCCAGCCACCGCTGCCGGATGCGGTGCGGTCTTTGGCCTCGGGGTCGCGCGGCAGCTTGTCCGGTCCTTGGGCATCGAGGTTGACGCCGCGCAGGACCCGGCCCCGATAGTCGGGCAGCATGAACTTGCCCGGCCCGGCCTGGCCGTAGATGAAACCGATGGCGTGAAACAGCTCCGGGTATTTCGCTACCAGCACGGTCCTGCCATCGCAGACCAGCCAGCCGTGTTGTTCCAGGTAGAGGTCGTAGGCCTTCGAGCCGTATGGCGGATAGTTGCTGGCGCCCTTGGGATCGTTCGGATTGTTGATGGGGCCTGCGTAGGGAATGATCGATCCTATGGGCAGCGCGTCAGAAAACATGGCGGCCCGCCTCCGTGTCATCATCACTTTGCCCTGGAATTAAATTAGGCAGCGTGCCGTCCTGTTGCAGCATCAGCAGGGAGGTGGCGACTTCGATCTCCCAAGTTTTGAAGGGGATCGGCTCCGGTGGCCTGCGTGCCAGCGACTTCAGTTCGTTGGCCAGCCACAGGTCGTGCTCGAACACCGGGCAGATTCCGGGCTCGCCGAACCAGAAGTAGCCGCCGGAGGCCAAGTAGAACAGCATAGGCAAGACGTAAGCCGGTCCGACCGGCAACAGCAGTTTCGCCGAGCCGGCCTGAAGGAATTCGTGGAAGCCGTCGTCCTGGCCGACCGTTTGCACCATGTTCAGCCAGTCTGTAGTGCTGCCTGCGGAATAGCGGCCGAAATAGCTGAAGCTCGTCTCCGCCCATTCCACGGCCTGACGGAAGAACGGGATCAACTCGAACTCAACTTGCTCCGGCGTCAATGGTGGTGGCGTGACGCCGGTGTCGAGCGCGAGGCAGGGCGCGATCAATGCCTGGATGGCGCCGTGGCGCAGTTCCTCGCGTTCGGTCTCGCGGCGGCCCTCGCTGCCGGGGCGGGCGAATTCTTCGGCGAGTAGGCCCATGATGCGGTTGGTCTCTTCTTTGCGCAGCCGATAGGCCGCCACGATCTCGGCATAGGTGTCGATCTGCCATTGGCGAAACAAGGGCGAGTCGTCCGGGCATTGGCAGACCAGGCTGACGTTGACGGCATAGGCCAGGCCAGCGGCGACGATGCTGACCGGCAGGGCGCCATCGGTGGCCTGCACGGCGGCGAGGGTCTTGGTGCCGGGATTGGGGTCGCTACCGGGGTCGATCTTTTGCGCGGCATCGCCGACCAGCACGTCAAAGGTCGGTGGCGGCGTATTGCCCTGTCCCGCTGGGCTGGGTGGTGTAGCCCAGGCATAGGCGATGTTCGCGCTGGCGGCGAGATAGCCGTCCGGAACGGGCAGCATGGCAATCGGGTGCGGCGGATCGGTGCCGAGGTTGGCGTTGACGATGCGTTGTTGCGGCGGCGGCGGCCGAACGTCGGCGCCATAGCGGCCGGCCAGGCTCAGGTAATTGGCCCGGGTGATGTCATTGGCCGAGTTGACGGCGCCGATGCCGTCGGCGGCCACCCACGGGGGCACCGGGACGCTGAGGTTGATGCCGTGCAGGGCATTGCTGCGTTGCAGAAAATTCGCCGCGGGGTTGCTCAAGTTACATTCCAGGATGAGGCGGCTGCCGACCTGTTCGAGATGCGCGACATGGATCTCGTCGACCCAACGGTAGAGGCCGATCAGGTGGCCGGTGCCGGCCTCGTTCTGGAAGCGGCGACGATGCAGTTCGCTGAACTCTTCGAGCGTACGTTGCTGACGCAGCTTGCTGACCCGCCGAGCTACTCGACTGCTGGCCCGGTCGAGCAGGTTGCGGGCATAGAGGGTGGCCTGGTCGTCCAAGGTTGTCGGGCCATCCAGGGTGTCGGTCCAGCCGCCGCTGACCGTCACCGACAGGCCATCGCTGTCGTATAGTTTTTTCAGGCTGTCGAACTCGCGTTTGAGGTCGTTGATCGGGCTGCTGGCCGTGGCCTCGGATTGGTGCGAGCGGCCGTCGTAATCGAGCTTGCGCTGATCGCTGTCGTGGCTGAGCTGCGTGTCGTTTTGCTGAGACTCGATCTGCCGGCTGTGTTGCTGGGTCTCCTCCTTGGTCTCGCCCCGCATGACGTTTTCCACATGGGCGAGTTCGCCGAGGCGGTAGCGCTTCAGCCGCTGCCGGATGATCTTGATGTCGGCATAGCCGAGCGGGCTGACGGTGCTGGTGGCGGGCGCTTGCGGCAGCGGCAAGATATTGTCCGGCAACAGCGAATTCGCTTGCAGCACCTCGCGCATGTGCGCGGGGGTCGATAGGGGTATCGGTAAAGGTATGGGCGTCGGTGTCGGCTCAGCCATCGGCTCGGGTGTCGGCGTCGGCTGCGGCGAGGGGTTCCCTTGCGGAATCGGGATGAGGGCATTGAGCCAGGTGGCGACGTGGCAGACCATCAAGGCGCGGATCAAGTCGGCTTCATGGCGTCCGATCCGGCTGCCCAGCACCACGATGGCGATCACGCTGTCTTGCAGGCGGTGCCATTGGCCTTCGTAATTCGGGTCTTGCAGGAAGCTCGCCACAGGCTCGCCGAGCAGGGCCTCCAAAGCGGCATTCAGCTCCGCCAAGGTTTCCGGGTGGAGGGACAGAAAGGCCTGTACTGCCGGGCCTTGCAGCCGTCCCATGGCCCCTTGCAGGCTGGCGATCTGGTCGACGAACTGTGCCGGATCGTTCTTGAAGCCCTGGGCCAGGGCCACCATGCCGGCGCGATCCGGTTTGGCTTTGAGGCTGGCCAATTGGGTTTGAAAGGCGCCAGTGTTCGACAGGCTGAAAAAGCGGCGGCCCTGCTGGCCGGCACTGGGGGGCTGCAGGGCACGCGGGTAGGTGAACGAGGCGAAGTTGCGCGGGGGGCCGAGCACCAAGGTGTCGCCGGGTTTGTCGTCCGGTTCTGGCTCTGGCACCGGCGAGCCGCCGGGCAGGACGGCCAACGTCACCTGCTGGGTAGGTGACTGGGTGTGGCGTAGCGTCGCTTCGAGCATGATGCGGCCGTCGACATGGAAGCGCTCGGCCAATAGCAGTTCGGCGTAGCCGTAGCCTTGTTGGATAACCTGGTACCACTCGGGTTGTTGCGGTGTCAGGGTGTCGCGGCCTAGCTTGATGCCATCGGCAGTCTCCACGTTGAGCAGGACCTTTTGGCAGGTGTCTTCCGAGCCGGTGATGGTCCAACCCACCTTGAGCCAGCCGCCGTTACCCAAGAATGCGTTGCCATACATGGGGGGGACGTGGTCGCAGGTCCTGCAGACGTTCCAGATGTGCAGCGTCGCGATTTGTTCGGCGAGGCCGCTGGTCTGGTAGGTAATTCCCAGGAGGGTGTCGCCGTTGGCGGCCGGCGTCAGGTCGAGGCTGCCCCAAGCGGTTTCGCCATCACCGGAGAGCTGAAAGGATTGGCTGGGGTTGTCCTCGTTCAAGACGATCTGCGACATCGAATTGCCCAGCTGCAGCAGGCATTCGGCCTGCCAGCCGGCTGGGGTCGATCGCCATGCCTGCCAGGAGATACGGAGATTGCCTAGGCTACAGCTACCTTGCCGCTGGCTGCCTTCCAGCGAGGCCGGGATCGTTTCGCTCATTGCCCTTGCTCCATGCTTGAGGCTGTCTAACTGTCTCGGTAGCCCGACGCTGCGGTGGGATCGCCCGAGCCGTGTGCCTGTCGCTGTCTTGCCTGGCCTTCGCCGACGTAGTTCAGCAGGTGAGCGATGAGAACCCGCCGGGCTTCTTGAACCCGCTTTCTGGCATTGGCTTGGGTGATGCTCAATTTTGCCGCGATCTCTTCGTATGGTGCGTCATCCATGAAGCGCATTCGCGCGGCCCGGCCCAGGCGGCTTGGCAGCAATTCGAACGCGCGCCGAATATGCTGGGCCAGCTCGCTGTTCAAGAGGACTTGTTCCGGGGAGGGTGCCTGGTAGCCGATGGTTTCGTATAGATAACAAAGGCTGTCATCGCGTCGCTCCTGGGCCTGCCGTTCGCGTTGGGAGTCGATGTGCTGATTCTGGGCAACCTGACTCAACCAGCCGCCAATGTGGCGGATTTCGCGCAAGCGGTCCGGGCGCTCGGTGTAGACCTTGAAAATCACCTGACTGAACAGGTCATTGGCATCGTCACGATTGCCGCGCACCAGCATTCGGCAACGCCCCCGCAAAAATCCCTGATAGCGCAGCATCAGCCTTTGCATGCCGCTATGTTCGCCATAGGCCAGTGCTTCCAGGATATCTCTGTCGTTAGTGGGGGCTTGGCCGGACTGGATGGATTCGTTACGCGGGCCAAAATCAGCGGCGTCGATGGAATGGATATCCACGTTGTTCTCCCATTTTTTGAATGCTGCTTTGGTATGTGTCTGGGAATGGGAAACAACGCGTCCACTCGGTCAGGCCGATGAGACTGCCTGGTCTGGATGGCTGTGGGGGGCTGCCAGGCCGGGGTCTGGCAAGGGCGCATATCGGGTCAGGTCGATATGCTTATTCTTTTGCCCTTCCTGTCCTCATCGCGTTTTTTCATTCCCGGCTGAAAGACGAATAGGGCAAATGTATTGTGAAATGCGCCGTGAACCGGCCAAGGCGGGAGATATCAGGATGTGCTGCTACCGACGGGGTACGCGTTCAGATTGGGAATTGAGCTAGGCCCGGCTGCGGGGTTGCCGCCGGGCTGTGCTGCTCAGCGGGTCGGTTTGCCCCGTGCATAGCGCAGCCGGCTGTGCCCCTCGGCATTGCGCTCGATCCAGGCCAGATGCAGTGTGCCCTTGTCGTCGAGGGTGATGACCGGATCGCTTTGACTGCCGGGGCCGTGCGCGGGCGGCGGCGAGAGGTTGTCGGCAAAGCCGTCGGTGGTGCGCCAGCTGAGCCAGATGTCGGCATTGCCGTCGCGTTCGTCGTCCCAGGCGATGACCAGATCGCCACGGTCGTTGCCGGCTGCGGCCGCGTGCCACTGGGCGATGGAATCGCCGAAGCTGTCCTGGACCTTGAGGTTGGGGCCGAAGTGCTGTCCGCCGTCATCGCTCAGGGCGGCATAGACGTCATAGCCGGAGAGGAAGTCGCGCTTGTCCAGCCAGACGGCGGCCAGTCGCGCGCCGAAGGCGGCCAGGGCCGGCCGCATGGCGCCGCTGCCGCGACCGAGGCCGGAGGAGGAACCGCTCGGGTTTTGGCTCACGCGCAGGGGCGGCGTCCAGTCGGTCCCGTCGTCGCTGCGGCTGCCGAAGATGACCGTGTGGCCCAGCCGGCGGTCTTCCCAGGCGAGGGCGATGCCGCCGCCGGCGACGGCGAGCGCCGGGTAGATCTGGTCGTCGGCCGGTAGCGCCGGGTCGGCCGGCTGTGCGGCGTCGGCCAAGGTCGGCTGCCCGGCGACGGTCAGCCTTGCGCGATAGATGCGTTGCCAGCGGCCGTCGCGGCCGGACCAGGCGGCGAACAGGCCGCGGCCGGGCAGGTAGGCCAAGGTGCCCTGGCTGCCCTGGGCAGCGAGGTTAAGGGTGGCGGAGATGCCGCGCTCGGTCAGCAGCGCGGCATTCATGCCGGCGGCGTCTTCCCAGATCAAGGCGAAGCGGCCGTGATCGAGAGCGGTCAGCGCCGGCTCGAAGCATTCGCCCTGGCCGAAGCTGAACTCGCGAAAGCCGGCAGCCGAATCCGGCCTGAGCGCGACATGGCAGGTTGGGGTGCCGTTGCGGTTGTCTTCCCAGGCGATCGCGACACGGCCGTCAGCGACGGCGATGGCCTTGCGGCCGGAGGCGTCGAGATGGTGGAAGACGCCGGCCTTGGCCGCGGCGAGGGCGATCGGGGCGTCGAACTGCCACTGCGCCGCAACGGGCAGGCTGAGCAAGGCCGAGAGGCAGAGAGGCAGAAGGCGGTTCACGGCCGGGACTTGAGGAATTCCGTCAGCGACTGGCTCTCGTAATGCCGGCCGCGGACGTAGCGGTCGTAGTCCTTGAAGTCGTCCACCGTCTTGAAGCCCGGGACCTTGGCGACCTGGCGGCCTTCCGCGGTGAGGAAGACGAACAGCGGCGTGGCGAAGGCGCCCAGGCGGGCGCCCAGCTCGCCTTCGGTGATGCGCTCGCCGCTGGGCAGGCGCAGGCGGCGGTTGCCTTCGGCGTCGGCGTAGACGAGCACGTAGTTCTCGCTGTAGATGCGCTTGATCTCGGGGTCGCTGAAGGTCTTGCGGTTGGTGTGCTCGCACCAGGCGCAGCCGTAGCGGCCGAAGTAGAGCAGGATCGGCTTGTTCTCAGCCTTGGCTTGGGCCAGGCCGCTGTCGTAGTCGACGAAGGGGTAGCCCTCGGGCGGATCGGCCAAGGCGGCACAGCCGAGGCTCAGGCCGACGATCAGGGCGGCCAGCTGGCGCAGCAAGATGCGGATGACGGCAGGCGGCGTGTGCATGCCGTTCAGTCTACGACCAGAGTTGGCGCAGGTCGAGTTTGAGTTCGATGTTGCGCGCCACCATTTCCCGAATTTCGAAGCCGCTTTGGCTGGTGTCGCGTTCGACCATGAAGGGCAGGGGGGTGCCGCGCGGTCCGATGACGGCCTTGACCCGGGGGCTGGTGCCGTTTTGGCCGCGTTTCAGGACTACGGCGATGTCGCCGTTGGCGATCTTCACGAAGGCGCCGGGCGGATAGATGCCCATCTCCTTGATGAACAGGCCGGCCAATTCCGCATCGATCTCGGCGCCACGTTTCAGGAAGACCTCGCGCAGGGCATCTTTCGCCAGTTGGTTCGGCCGGTAGCAGCGGGGGGTGACCATGGCGCTGTAGGTATCGGCCAGGCCGATGATGCGGGCGGTGAGCGGGATGTCGTCGCCGCGCTTGGCGCCGGGGTAGCCGCTGCCGTCCTGTTTTTCGTGGTGATGCAGCACGGCGGCGAACCAAGCCTCGTCCTTGACCCCGAGATCGAGCAGGCGCTCGACCGAGAGCACCGGATGGATGCGCAGGGCGTTGCGCTGGTCCTCGTTCAGGGGCGACATCTGGCGCTGCATGGTCTCCTGCAGTTCGAGAATGGAGAGGTTGGCGGTCAGCGCCGCGGCCAGCATGGACCTGCGTTGTTCCTCCGGCATGGCCTTGCGCAGGCCGATCAGCTCGGCAAGGATGGCGACGTCGATGGGATGGGCCGTGGTGTAGTGGCGTTTCTGGTTCAGGTGCAGGGCGCCCAGCGCGGCATCGGCATCGAGGGCGCACAGGGTCTGGATGTCGCGGGCGAACTGCATGATCGCCTCGGCGAATTTCGGCTCCGGCTTGTTCTCGATCACGGTCTGGAACAGCTTGTCCAGCCGCATCTCGATCAGTGCGATTTGGGTGAACACGGAGGGTTTGTCGGTGGGCAGCGCTGTCTTGGCCGAGACGTTCGGCAGGCCGTCGCTGTATAGTCCGCGCTCGATCAGTACCGCCAGTTGATTCTCGTTGACGAGGATCTGCCCCTTCTTCAGCAGCAGCTTGTTGGCCTGGTCGTAGCAATCGAAGGGCAGCGGCTTGCCGATTACAATGTCGCTCTGTTTTACTCGCTTCATTGCTCCAGAGTCCTTTTTTCCGTTATGGCACGGAAATTATTTGAATAGTTGAATGTATCTTCACAAATATTGGCCTCTTTTGCCAATGATTATTTATTCAGCAGGTGGCTGTGCCGCCAGGGGAAGGAATTGAGCCGTGATACATGAACAGGCAATCATCGGCCTGGTCTCGATCAGCGACCGGGCCAGCCAGGGCGTCTACGAGGACAAGGGCCTGCCGGCCCTGAAGGAGTGGCTGGGCAGTGCCCTGCACAACCCGCTCAGCTTCGTCGAGCGGCTCATCCCCGACGAGCGGGCGGTGATCGAGGACACCCTGAAAGAGCTGGCCGACGTCTGCGGCTGTTGCCTGGTGCTGACCACCGGCGGCACCGGGCCGGCCCCGCGCGACGTCACGCCCGAGGCGACCCTGGCCGTGGCCGACAAGGTGCTGCCGGGCTTCGGCGAGCAGATGCGCGCGGTGTCGCTCAAGTACGTGCCCACCGCCATCCTCTCGCGCCAGGTCGGCGTGGTTCGGGGGGCCTGCCTCATCCTCAACCTGCCGGGCCAGCCCAAGGCGATCCAGGAGACCTTGGACGGCGTGTTCGCCGCCGTGCCCTATGGCGTCGACCTGATCGGCGGGCCCTATCTGGAGACGCGGGAAGAGGTGGTCAAGGCCTTCCGGCCGAAGTCGGCGATCAAGCCGGCTTAGGCGCTGGCCAGGTAATCGACCACGATGCCGGCGAACACCGCGGTGCCGAACCAGTTGTTGTGCCGGAAGGCTTTGAAGCACTTGGCCGGGTCGCGCTCGCGGATCAGGCTGTAGTGGTAGGCGGCGATGGCCGCCGCGACCGCGAGGCCCAGGTAATAGAACTTGCCCATATTGAGCTGCTGGCCGGCCAGGCCCAGGAGCAGCAGGCTTGCGCCGTAGCTCGCCATCACCGCTGCCACGTCGTAGCGGCCGAAGGTGATGGCCGAGGTCTTGATGCCGATCTTGAGGTCGTCCTCGCGGTCGACCATGGCGTATTCGGTGTCGTAGGCGATGCTCCAGAATACGTTGGCCGCCAGCAGCAGCCAGGCCACCGGCGGCACGGCGTCGAGTTCGGCGGCATAGGCCATGGGGATGCCGAAGCCGAAGGCGATGCCGAGATAGGCCTGGGGGATGGCGAAGAAACGCTTGGTGAAGGGGTAGGTCGCGGCGAGCAGGGCGGCCACCAGAGAGAGCTTGATCAACAGCCAGCTTTGCAGCGGCAGGATCAGGAGAAAGGCGGCCAAGGCCAGGCCGGCCGCCAGGGCGAGGGCCTCCTTGTTGCCGAGTTGGCCGGCGGCCAAGGGCCGATCCTTGGTGCGCGCGACATGGCGGTCGAAATCGCGGTCGGCATAGTCGTTCACCACGCAACCGGCACTGCGCATGAGCACGATGCCCAAGGCAAAGACCCAAAGGATGATGAAACTCGGCCGGCCGCCGCTGGCGAACCACAGGCCCCAGAGCGTAGGCCAGGCGAGCAGCAGGATGCCGATGGGCTTGTCCAGGCGCATCAGCTTTTCGTAGATCGTCAGGCGTTCGGCAAGGCTCAGGGCAGACATAACACCTCCGGCAGAAATACTTCGGTGACCAGTATAGGCGAGCCGGCCCGCTCGAAGCGCGAGCGGCGGGCCCACAGAAAGCGTGGTGTCTCGGTCAGGTGGGCGGCGGCCGCCCGGTAGAGTGGGTGGCGGGCATCCAGCCGCCGGTATTCCAGGGGATGGCGCACGACCATCGGGTCGGCGAACAGGGCGGCCCCCAGGGACTGGTTGCCCAGCTTGGACAGCCCCACCCAGGGGCCGCGCAAGCCTTCAAGGGCGACCGCGCTGTGGGCGAACACCACGGGCTTGCCCGCGCAGAGCAAGAGCACCTCGCGCACCACCGCCACCCGGCCGGGGGCGAGGCCGAGCTCGGCGCATTCGTCGGCCTGCGGCCGGGCGATGCCCTGCGCCAGCCGCTGCACGGCAAAGCCCGGGCAGCGCGCCTGCAGGCGGCGGGTGAGCGAACCGTGGTCGGCCAGCCAGTCGCGCAGCGGCCCGGCTTGCCAGAGGGGGGAGTGCCAAGGGTTCATACGGGCCGCGATTATGCCACCGCTAGCTTATTTCTCTTTCGGCGTGACGAAGCCGATGGGGCGCTTTTTGGTTTCCGGCGGCTTCATCAGTTCCCGGATGGCATTGAGGATGCCGGCGATGGCCTGGTCATAGCTGGAAAGCTTGCGCTCCAGTGCGTCGAGCTTGGCGGCCAGTTCCTTGTTCGTGGTCAGCCACTCCCGCAGGCGCACGAAGGCGCGCATGATCTCGATGTTGACGGCGATGGCTTGAGAGCTGCGCAGCACCGAGGAGAGCATGGCCACGCCCTGCTCGGTGAAGGCATAGGGCGCGGTGCGCCGGCCACCCCAACTTGAGATCACAAATTGTGATTTCAAGTTGGCAAGCTCTTGATTTGCCAGTTGAAACATGAAGTCTGGCGGAAAGCGATCAAGATTGCGTTTGACCGCCTGGATCAGCGCACGGGTTTCCACGCCATAGAGTTGGGCCAAGTCGGCGTCGAGCATCACCCTTTGGCCACGGATGACCAGGATGGCCGAGCTGATTGCGTCGGTCGGCAAATTGCGGGGTGGCTTTGCCATCGTGTTCCCCTTGTTATTCGTTCTTATCGCGCATTATGCCAGCATGAAGGCCGCGCCCTGGGGCAGCCAGCGGGCGAGGTGGCGCTGGACGATTTCCGGCTCGCGCTTGAGCAGGTCGTCGGCGGCGTCGCGCGCCGCTTCCAAGAGCTCGACGTCGTTTTCCAGATCGGCGAAGCGCAGCAGGGGCAGGCCGGATTGGCGGGCGCCCAAAAATTCACCCGGCCCGCGCAGCTTCAAATCCTCGCGGGCGATGGCGAAGCCGTCCTGGCTGTCGCGGATGATCTTCAATCTTTGCTTGGCCAGGTCCGACAGGGCATCGGCATAGAGCAGCAGGCAGGTCGATTCCCGGCTGCCACGGCCGACCCGGCCGCGCAGTTGATGCAGTTGCGCCAGGCCCATGCGCTCGGCGTGGTCGATCACCATGAGCGAGGCGTTGGGCACGTCGACGCCGACCTCGATCACCGTGGTGGCGACCAGGAGCTGGATCTCGCCGGCCTTGAAGGCGGCCATCACCGCGGCCTTCTCCTCAGCCTTCATCCGGCCGTGGACCAGGCCGATCTTGAGCTCCGGCAGCGCCGCCTGCATCTCCTCGTAGGTATCCAGCGCCGCCTTCAATTCCAGCTTCTGCGATTCCTCGACCAGGGGGCAGACCCAATAGGCCTGGGCGCCGTCGGCACAATAGTGGCGCAGGCGCTCGACCACCTCGTCGCGCCGGTTCATGCCGATGAGCTTGGTGGTGATTGGGCTGCGGCCGGGCGGCAGCTCGTCGATCACCGAGACGTCGAGGTCGGCCAGGTAGCTCATGGCCAGGCTGCGCGGGATGGGGGTGGCCGACATCATCAAGAGATGCGGCTGCGCTGCCTTGTGCTTGCCCTTATGGCGCAGAGCCAGTCGTTGAGCGACGCCGAAGCGGTGCTGCTCGTCGACCACAGCCAGGGCCAGGGCATGGAACTCGACGCCCTCCTGGAACAGGGCGTGGGTGCCGACCACCACCTGCGCGCTGCCATCGGCGATCCGGTCCAGCGCCTCGCGCTTGGTCTTGCCCTTCAGGGCGGCGGCGAGCCAGACCACCTTGAGCCCGAGCGGCGTGAGCCAGTCGCGGAACTTGAGGTAGTGCTGCTCGGCCAGGATTTCGGTCGGCGCCATCACCGCCGCCTGCTGGCCACAGCCCACCGCGGCCAGGCAGGCGACACAGGCGACCAGGGTCTTGCCGCTGCCGACATCGCCTTGCAGCAGGCGGTTCATCGGGTGGCGGCCGGTGAGGTCGCGCAGGATCTCCTTGATTGCGCGCTGTTGCGCCCCGGTTGGCGCGAACGGCAGGCCGGCGAGATAGCGCTCGATCAGGTGTTGTTCGTCCTTCAGCGGCAGGGCCGCGAGGCGGTGCCGGGCCTGGGCGTAGCGCTTGAGCGCGAGTTGCTGGGCGAGCAATTCGTCGAACTTCAGCCGTTGCCAGGCCGGGTCGGTCTTGAGTTCCAGGGCGGCCAGCGCGGCATCCGGGGGCGGCGAGTGCAGGCGGCGCAGCGAGGGCTCGAACCCTGGCAGCTTGAGTTTTTTCAACAAGGGCGCAGGCAATGCCTCACCAAGGTCGGCATCAAGCAGGGCAGCGGCGATGGCCTTGCGAATAGCCGTCTGCGACAGGCCGGCGACGGTGGGGTAGACCGGGGTCAGGGTTTCGGAGAGCGGCGTGTCCGGTCGCACCAGCCGGTAGCGCGGGTGCACCATTTCCAAACCGTGAAAGCCCTGGCGCTGCTCGCCGAACAGGCGGATGCGGTTGCCAGGCTTCAGTTGCGCCTGCTGGTTGGGATAGAAGTGGAGCAGGCGGAAGAACAGCGTGGGTGCCAATATCGATTGTCTCCCCTCCCCCCCCGGGGGAGGGGCCGGGGGTGAGGGATTCAGCGCCTGCCAGATGGCTTCGAGAACGCTCTCGGTTTGCTGCAACACCTCGCTATTCCAGAAGCGCAGTGTGCGAATACCTTGCGCTTCGAGGTAGGCATCACGTTTGGCATCATGATCGGCTCGGTCAGCGTGTTGCCCTGCATCAAGCCCGATTGCCAGCTTGCGCTCGTGGCAATAGAAGTCGATGAAATAGGGACCGACAGGTTTCTGCCGCTGAAATTTTGCATCGGCCACACGCCGGTCGCGCAGCAGTTGCCAGATCAGTTGTTCGGCATCGGTCTGTTGGTGTCTTAGTCGGCGGGCGAATTCGATTGTTTCGGGCGGAAGGGGGATATGCCGCGCATTTCCCTCACCCCCGGCCCCTCCCCCGGGGGGGGAGGGGAGAGATGGCGGTTCGACGATTTGCACCACCAATTGCCGGCGCGGCCGGTACTGGACATCGGCCTGGGCGACCTCGCCCTCGACCAGGGCGGGCAGGCCCGGGCGCAGATCGCGCAGCGGGGTGAGCCGGGTTTCGTCCTCGTAGCGCAGCGGCAGGTGCAGGATCAGCTCGGCCGCCGTGGCGTAGCCGAGCTTTTCGTGCACCTCGGCCACTTTAGCCGGCATCGTGCGGAGTCAGAGCACCATGACGGCGTCGGCCTCGACCAGGGCGCCGCGCGGTAACTCCTTGACGCCGACGGCGGCGCGGGCCGGATAGGGCTCGGCGAAATACTGCGCCATGATCTCGTTGACGCGGGCGAAATGGCCGAGGTCGGTGAGGAAGACGTTGAGCTTGACCACATCGGCGAGGCTGCCGCCGGCGGCCTCGGCGACTGCCTGAAGGTTCTGGAACACGCGGTGGATTTGCGCCTCGATGCCTTCGACCATCTGCATGGTGGCCGGGTCGAGGCCGATCTGGCCGGACAGGTAGACGGTGTTGCCGACTTTTACCGCCTGGGAATAGGTGCCGATGGCGGCGGGGGCGTGCTCGGTGATGATGATGGTCTTGCTCACGGGCGTTCCTCAAGTGGTCGGATTGCCCGGTATTGTAATGGGGGAGGGGGGAATCCGTGCGAGCGGTTGGCTGTGCGGGCGGCGGGGCTGCCGCTCATGTTGGGCTGGCTTGCCCAGCCGCTTCTTTCTCCAGCAGGCGCTCGATCGCCTCGGGGCTCAGGGGGCGGTCGTAGAGGTAGCCCTGGCCTTCTTGGCAGCCCAGGCGGGCCAGTAGCTCGGCGACTTCCCTTGTTTCGATGCCTTCGGCCAAGAGGGTGATGCCCAGGTTCTTGGCCATGGCGACGATCGCCGACACGATGCTTGCGTTCTGGCTGTTTTCGGTCAAGTCGTGGATGAAGGTGCGGTCGATCTTGATCTTGTGGATGTCGAGTTGGCTGATGTAGCGCAGGCTCGAGTAGCCGGTGCCGAAGTCGTCGAGGGCGATCTGGATGCCCGACAGGCTAAGTTTGTAGAGGTCGACCTTGACCTGTTCGTCGGAGCCCATCAGGACGCCTTCCGTGATTTCCAGTTCCAGGTACTCGGGGTTCATGCCCACTTCCGACACGATGTGGTTGACCATCGAGACGATGTCGTTTTGCTGGAGTTGGACGGGTGAGAGGTTGACGGCCATGCGCAAGGCGATGCCGTAGTCCTGCTGCCATTGCCGCTGCTGGGCGCAGGCACTGTGCAGCACCCACTCTCCGATGGCGCTGACGAGCCCGGTGTCCTCGGCCACCGGGATGAACTTCACCGGCGAGATCAGGCCGAGTTCGGGGTGCTGCCAGCGGATCAGCGCCTCCACCCCGACGATGCGCCCGCTGGCGAGTTCGACCTGGGGCTGATAGACGAGGTGCAGTTGCTCCAGCGGCAGGGCGCGACGCAGATCGTTTTCCAGCCGCAGCCGCTCGTTGGCACGCTCGTTCATGTCCTAGGTGAAGAACACGATATTGTCGCGGCCATGGGCCTTGGCGTGGAACATCGCAGTGTCGGCATTGCGGGCCAGGGTGATCAGGTCGGTGCCGTCATCCGGGCAAACGGCGATGCCGATGCTGGAGGTGATGCTGAGGTGGTGGCCGGCAATGTCGAAGGGTTCGCCGAGGGCATGGCTGATCCGGTAGCCCAAGGCCATGATTTGTTCCACATCGGCCAGGACGCGGACCAGCACCACGAACTCGTCGCCGCCCCAGCGGGCGAGAAACCCTTCCTTGCCGACGACCGCATCGAAACGCCGGGCCACCTCCTTGAGCAGCAGGTCGCCCAGGTGATGGCCGAGGGAATCGTTGATGTTCTTGAAGCGGTCGAGATCGACGAAGAGCACGGCCGCTTTGTGGCCGCGGGCCTCGGCCTCGGCGATGGCGTGCTCGACCTCTTCGAGGAAGAAGACCCGGTTCGGCAGGTTGGTCAGGACATCGTGCTTGGCGAGATAGAGGATGCGCTCCTCGGTGGTCTTGCGCTCACTGATATCGGTGAAGATGCCGATGTAATGGCTGACCCTGCCCGCTTCATCCTTGACGCTGGTGATGATCAGCCACTCGGGATAGACGCTGCCGTCCCTGCGCCGGTTGTAGATCTCGCCCTGCCAGCGTCCGGTCTTGAGGATGGCATTCCACATCGCCTGATAGAAAGCGGCGCTGTGCTTGCCCGAAGCGAGGACGCGAGGCGTCTGGCCGATGACCTCTTCGAGGCTGTAGCCGGTGATGGTGCTGAAGGCCTTGTTGACCGAGAGGATGCGCAGATCGGCATCGGCGATCAGGATGCCCTCGGTGCTGGAGGCGAACACCTGGGCGGCGAGCTGGAGTTCCTGATTGTTTTCGAGAAGCTGATGTTTTTGTGCTTCCAGATTGTCGACCAGTTGGGCGAGCGACTGCGACAGGATGGCGATCTCGTCCGAACCCGGATAGACCGGAATGTGTTCTTCTTCATGGCCCGAGCGGATGCGGTCGGCCACGGCGGCGATGCTGCGCATGGGGTGGGTGAGGTGGCCCGCCACGATCCAGAGCACGGGCAGGGAGAAGCCACCGACGAAGATACCGACCAAGAAGGTGGCCAGGCCCAATCCGGTGGCGGTATCGAAGGCCTGTTCCGCTTCCTGGCGGACCAGTACCTTCCAGCCCAGCCCCTTGTAATTGGCATAGCCGCGGCTGGAGGCGTAGCCGGTCAGGTAGTCCTGGCCGTCAGGCCAGGTTTCGACGATAAAGCCCTGATGGCTGGAGGCGGTGGCCTCGGTGCTGGGCAGAGAAATGTTTCGTACGAGTTGATGCAGTTTCGGCGTACCCATGAGCAACCGGTTTTCCTGGCTGAGCACGAGGATGTCGGCCTTGAAGTCGTGGCCGAGCGGATCCAGGATTTCATTGCGCACCTGGAACGACCAGTCCCAGGACAGCTGGCCGCAGATGACGCCGAGCAGGCGCCCGTCCGCGTCCAGGATGGGTGCCGAGATGTCGAGCACGCGCAGGGGCAGGTAGTCATAGATAGGCTTGGGCAACAGCTTGGCCAACTGGAGGGCATCGTGGACATCGCCCACGGCGGGGCCCTTGGCGCCGTTCACGAACCAGGCATGCCGAGCCACGCTCTTGCCTTCCTGGAGGTCGCCGGTGCCGGCCAGGATCTTGCCTTGCGCATCGGCGATGCCGATCCAGGCGTAGTTGTGATAGGAGGCCTTCAACTGCTCCAGTTGTTTCTGCTTTTGCGCCAACGGCACTCGGGGATCGCGGATGGCGTCCATGGCGGCCATGATCGTGATTTCACGCTGGCGCTCGAAGATGCCCCGGTCCAGCGTCTCCATCATCTGGTGGGCGACCTCGGCCATCAGCGCGCCCTTGTCCTTCTTGACCTGGGCGGAGGCGATGGTGGCGACCAGCCAGCTCAGCAGCAGGATGGTGACCAGTGAGACCAGGCCGACCACGATGACCAGTCTGGCACGGAAGCTGGCATGGGGATTGATGAATGCCGGCAGGTGGAAAGGCATTATTATTAAAGAGAAACGGGTCTTCAATACTGAAAGAAGGCGAATCATACCCGATCCGGATCGGTTCGGGAGGCATCAATGAGGTGGATGCTAGGGGGTGCGGGCCTCTCGACCCTTGATCCGGTAGATGCGCACGACATCGGGCAGGCCGCGCAGGCTGCGCATCAGCCGGGACAGGTGCACGCGGTTTTGCACCTGTACGTTGAAGAACAGCGAGGTGTAGGCGCCGCCGTCCTGCTCGCCCATCTCGACGTTGTCGATGTCGGAACCTTCGCTGGCGATGGTGGCCGCCACGGTGGCGAGCACGCCGCGCTTGTTGGCGACGATGACCTTGATGCCGACCTCGAAGGTCTTGTCGATGTCCGGCGCCCATTCGACGTTGACCCATTTGTCCGGGTCCTCGCGGTAGTGGCGCACTTGCTGGCAGTCGTGGGTGTGGATGATCAGGCCCCGATCTTTCTTGATCTGGCCGATGATCGGGTCGCCGGGGATGGGCCGGCAGCATTTGCCCAGGCGCACGGCCACGCCCTCGGCGCCGTGGATCAGCATCGGCACGGCCTGGCGGCGTTCGGCGGCCTCTTCCGTGTCCCGCGCCAGCAACTGCAGGGCCACCACCACGCCGAGCATCTTGCCCAGGCCGATCTCGGCCAGGATCTCGTTCTTGCTGCGGCCGGATTCCTTGATCAGGCGCTCCCACTGGGCTTCGGTGATCTCGGCCGGCTCCACGGCCAGGCCGCGCAGGGCCTGGTTGAGCAGTTGCAGGCCCAGGCCCTCGGACTCGTATTGATGGGTCTTCTTCAAGGCATTGCGGATATGGGCGCGGGCCTTGCCGGTGACCACGAAGTGGATCCAACTCGGGTTCGGCCGGGCGCTTTCCGAGGTGACGATCTCGACCCGGTCGCCGTTTCTGAGCGGGGTGGACAGCGGCATGAATTCGCCGTTGATGCGCGCGGCGATGCAGCGGTTGCCGATGTCGGTATGCACGTTGTAGGCGAAGTCGACCACGGTGGCGCCGCGCGGCATGGCCATGATGTCGCCCTTGGGCGTGAACACGTAGACCTCGTCCGGGAACAGGTCGACCTTGATGTGTTCGAGGAATTCCACCGAATCACGGCTGTCGGCCTGGATGTCGAGCAGGCTTTGCAGCCATTGATGGGTGCGCTTTTGCACCTCGGACAGGGCGGTGTCGTCGGCCTTGTACAGCCAGTGCGAGGCGACGCCGGCCTCGGCGATGCGGTGCATGTCCTGGGTGCGGATCTGGATCTCGACCGGGGCGCCGAAGGGGCCGAACAGGGTGGTGTGCAGCGACTGGTAGCCGTTCGCCTTGGGGATGGCGATGTAGTCCTTGAACTTGCCGGGGATCGGCTTGTACAGGCTGTGCAGGGCGCCCAGGGCCAGGTAGCAGTCCGCCGGCTGTTCGACGATGACGCGGAAGCCGTAGATGTCGTAGACCTCGGAGAAGGTCAGGTTCTTCTCCTGCATCTTGCGGTAGATGCTGTAGAGGTGTTTCTCTCGGCCATAGACCTCTGCGCGAAGGCCGGCCGCTTTCAATTTGTCGCCGATGCCGCGGGCGATCTTGTTCAGGGTCTCGTCGCGGTTGCCGCGTGCCGCTTGCACGGCCTTTTCCAGCACCCGGTGGCGGGTGGGGTGCAGGTACATGAAGGCAATGTCTTCCAGTTCCCGGTAGACATTGTTCAGGCCCAGCCGGTTGGCGATGGGGGCGTAGATGTCCACCGTCTCCTGGGCGATGCGACTGCGCTGCTCCGGCTTCATGGCATCCAGCGTGCGCATATTGTGCAGGCGGTCGGCCAGCTTGATCAGGATCACCCGGACATCCTGGGCCATGGCCAGCAGCATCTTGCGGAAGTTCTCGGCCTGGGCGTGGGCCTTGCTCTCGAACTGGATCTTGTCGAGCTTGGTGACGCCCTCGACCAAGTTGGCCACCGCCTGGCCGAACTGTTCGGCGATCTGCTCCGGGGCGATGCCGGTATCCTCCACCACATCGTGGAGCAGGGCCGCCATCAGGGTCTGGGCATCCATGTGCCAGTCGGCGAGGATCTCGCTGACGGCCAGGGGATGGGTGATGTAGGGTTTGCCGTCCTTGCGCAGCTGGCCCTCGTGGGCCTTTTCGGAAAAGGCGTAGGCGCGCGCCAGCGCTTCGGCGTCGGCCGGCTTTAGATAGGGGGCGACTTCTTCAATCGAACCTGCGGGCATAGGGGGCGGACGGTGGACACCGCCCGGCAACTCAGGAAGCGGTCTTGTGCAGCACTTCCACGCCGACCAGGCCTGCGGCGATCTCGCGCAGGGCGATGACGGCCGGCTTGTCGCGGTTGGCCTCGACCTTGGGCGTGGCGCCGATCGAGATCTGGCGGGCGCGATGGGCGGCGGCCAGGGTCATCTCGAAGCGGTTGCCGATGCGGTCGATGCAGTCATCCACAGTGATGCGGGCCATGGCGATACTCCTTGAAACAATCATGAATGGGCCGATTCTAGCCTTGTTCGGCCTCGGGCGCGAGGTTAGTTCACTCGCTGCGCACACCCAGGGCGCCGAGCAGGCCGGCTTGGCGCTGGCCCTGCTTGGCCACGGCCAGGCGGTGGCAACGACCGATGGCGAGCAGATCCTGCAGGGCATCGTCGAAGCGGTCGTTGACCACCAGGTAATCAAACTCCAGGGCGTGGGAGATGTCCTCCTGGGCGGCGGCCACCCGGCGGGCGATGATCTCCTCGCTGTCCTGGTTGCGACCGGTCAGACGCCGCCGCAATTCCTCGATCGAGGGGGGCAGGATGAAGATGCTGACGGCACCGGCGAACAGCTTGCGCACCTGGCGGGCGCCCTGCCAGTCGATCTCCAGGATGATGTCGCGGCCGGCCTGCATCTCGTTTTCGATCCAGACCTGCGAGGTGCCGTACCAGTTGCCGTAGACCTCGGCGCTCTCCAGGAACTCGTTGCGCTCCAGCATGGCCTGGAACGCCTCCCGGCTGACGAAGTGGTATTCGCGGCCGTTCTCCTCGCCCGGCCGGGGCGCGCGGGTGGTGTAGGAGATCGACAGCCGCAATTGCGGGTCGGCCTCGAGCATGGCCTTGACCAGGCTGGATTTGCCGGCGCCCGAGGGGGCGGAAATGATGAACAGGTTGCCTTGCATGAGAGAGTAACGAGTGATGAGTGACGAGTGCTGAGTAGAAAGCAAAGGCGAAAAGAAAGCAATTGGTCTTGGCAAGTCGCAAGTCGCGACGGGGGCTATGCTTTACTCGCCACTCGCCTTTATTCGATATTCTGGATCTGCTCGCGCATCTGCTCGATCAGCACCTTGAGTTCCACCGCCGTCTGCGACAGGTCGTGGGAGGCGGCCTTGGAGCCCAGGGTGTTGGCCTCGCGGTTGAGTTCCTGCATCAGGAAATCGAGCCGCTTGCCGGCGGCGCCGCCGGCGGCAAGCACGCGCTCGACTTCGGAGAGATGGGTCTCCAGCCGGTCGAGCTCTTCGTCGACGTCGATCTTCTGCGCGTAGAGGGCGACTTCCTGGGTGATGCGCTCGGGGTCCGGGTTGGCCAGCAACTCTTCCAGGCGGCGGGTGAGCTTGTCCCGATAGGCGGCGACGATGGCCGGGGCCTTGGGCCGCAGGACGGCGACCTGGCCGCGGATGCCGGCGACCCGGTCGAGCAGGATGGCCTTGAGCTTGTCGCCTTCGCGACTGCGGCTGGCGTTGAATTCGGTCAGGGCCTGGTCGAGCAGCTTGAGCAGCACGGCTTGCAAGGTTTCCAGGTCGAGCGGCTGCTGGCCCAGCATGCCGGGCCAGCGCAGGACCTCGGCCACCGCGAAGGGGCGGGCATCGGGCAGGGCTTGTCTGACCTGCTCGGCCAGTCGGGCGATCTTGCCCAGCAGTTCCGGGTCGAGTTCGCTCGGCAGGCCGGCGCTCTCGTTGGCGCTGAAGTTGATCCGGCATTCCAGCTTGCCGCGCTTGACCTTGTCGCCGATGCGCTCGCGCAAGACCGGCTCCAGGCTGCGGAATTCTTCGCCCATGCGGAAATTGAGTTCGAGGAAGCGCGAGTTGACGGCGCGCAATTCCAAGGAGAGGTTGCCCACCGGCAACTCGGCCACGGCCTGGGCGTAGCCGGTCATGCTGTGCAATGCCGCCACCTTTGTTATCCTTGCTGGAAAGCTAATTAGGGCAGGCATCTTAACTCGGGCATCCATGGCCGCTCAATCGACGGACAAATCCACCGACCCGCTTCCCGCCGGTTTCCGGCTCGACGCCTATACCATCCAGAGCAAGATCGGCGGCGGCGGCTTCGGCTTGGTCTATCTGGCGCACGATGGCCAGGGCCGGCCGGTCGCGATCAAGGAATATTTGCCGATTGGCGTGGTCGCGCGCCAGGCCGACGGCAGCGTGCAGCCGCTGTCCGAGGCCGACCAAGGCGTATTCCGCTATGGCATGCGCTGTTTCTTCGAGGAGAGCCGGGCGCTCGCCACCCTCAGCCACCCCAACGTGGTGCGGGTGCTGAATTTCTTCCGGGCCAACAACACGGTCTACCTGGCCATGCGCTACGAGCAGGGCAACACCCTGCATAAGCTGATCCACGCCGAACAAGCGGCCTTGCTGGAGCCGTTCATCACCACCATCTTCATCCAGTTGCTCAACGGCCTGCGCGAGGTGCATGCCCGCAAGCTGCTGCATCTGGACATCAAGCCGGCCAATATCTTCATCCGCACCGACGGCTCGCCGCTGCTGATCGACTTCGGCTCGGCCCGCCAGGCCTTGGCCCAGGGGCCGGCGGCGATCGCGCCGATGTACACGCCGGGCTTCGCCGCGCCCGAGCTGTACAAGGAGCGCGACCGCCTGGGGCCGTGGACCGATATCTACGCCATCGGCGCCAGCATGTACGTCTGTCTGGCCAAGGCGACGCCGCCGGCGGCCGACCAGCGGCTGCAGGGCGATACCCTGAGCCCGGCCGCGCAGACCTTCGCCGGGCTGTATTCGGAGGGCTTGTTGCAATTGATCGATGCCAGCCTGCAACTGTCCGACATGGAGCGGCCGCAAAGCGTCTTCGCCGTGCAGAAGCGCCTGGTCGAGCTGGCGCGCGAGGCCGCCGAGGCCAGGCCCAACCTGCTGGCCATCCTGCGCAGCCGCATGGGCTGGCGATGAAATTCAGTCTCTATCAGGCCAGCCGCAAGGGCGGCCGGCCATACAACGAAGACCGCCTGGCCGCCGAGCAAAGCAACAGCACCCTGCTCCTGGTGCTGGCCGATGGCATGGGCGGCCACGCCCACGGCGAGGTGGCCTCGCAGTTGACCGTGGACACCGTCTGTCGCCGGTTCAAGGCGCAGGCCCATCCCTCCTTGGATGACCCCTCGGGTTTTCTGCTCGATGCCATCTACAGCGCCCACGAGGCGGTGAATGGCTATGCCGTCGAGCACAATCTGCCGGAGCCGCCGCGCACCACCTGCGTCGCCTGCGTGGTGCAACAGGGCAGGGCGGTTTGGGCCCATGTCGGCGATTCGCGGCTGTACCACTTCCAGCGCGACCGTTTCCGCAGCCACACCCGCGATCACTCCATGGTCCAGGAACTGGTGAACCGGGGCCTGCTCGACGAGGCCCAGGCCCAGCAGCGGCTGGAGCGCAATATGCTCTACAACGCGGTGGGCGGCTTCATGCTGCCCGATATCGAGGTCTCCGACCCGGCGCCTCTGCGCGAGGGCGATCTGCTCTTGCTGTGCAGCGACGGCTTTTGGGATGCGCTGGCGCCGGGGGAGATGCTGGCCGAGCTGCAGGCCCGACCCTTGCGCCAGGCTGTCCACCAGTTGATGGATACGGCCGAGAGCCGGGGCGGTCCGCGCTGCGACAACCTGTCGGTCTTGGCCCTGCGTTTCGGGCCGGAGCCTGTGGCGGGTTAAAATCGGGTTTTCCCTGGCAAGAGCCCGACCATGAGCCCTAGCATTTCGCGTCCCTCCGGCCGCGCCCCGGACGCCCTGCGCAACATCCGCATCACCCGCCGCTACACCAAGCATGCCGAAGGTTCGGTGCTGATCGAGTGCGGCGACACCAAGGTCATCTGCACCGCCAGCGTGCTGGAAAAGGTGCCGTTCCACGTCAAGGGCAGCGGCGGCGGCTGGCTGACCGCCGAATACGGCATGCTGCCGCGCGCCACCCACACCCGGGGCGACCGCGAGGCGGCACGGGGCAAGCAGAGCGGCCGCACCCAGGAGATCCAGCGCCTGATCGGCCGCAGCCTGCGCGCGGTG
>JACAEC010000213.1 GCA_013389055.1 Hydrogenophilaceae bacterium | reverse complement strand
TTCGTCGCGCGCTACGCGGCGCACGAACCCGCGCCCGCTACGTCACCGGCGCAGGGTTGAACAGCGCCAGCGCGTTGTGCAGGCGCCAGCGCTCCGACCAGGTCTTCTCGCCGCTGGCCGCCGCCAGGATCTGGCGGAACAGCGCATGGCCGATGTCCTGAACGGTGGCCGCACCGGTCAGCGCCGGCCCCGCGTCGAGATCGATCAGGTCGTGCCAGCGGCGTGCCAGCTCGCTGCGCGTGGAGACCTTGATCACGGGGCAGGCGGGCAGCCCGTAGGGCGTGCCGCGGCCGGTGGTGAAGACGTGCACGGTCATTCCGGCGGCCAATTGCAGCGTTCCGCAGACGAAGTCCGACGCCGGCGTGGCGGCGAACAGCAGACCGCGCTGACCTTCGACGCGCTCGCCCGGCGCCAGCACGCCGGCGATCGGCGCGCGGCCGGTCTTGACGATCGAGCCCATCGCTTTCTCGACGATGTTGGAAAGGCCACCGGCCTTGTTGCCGGGCGTCGTGTTGGCGCTGCGATCGACGCCGCCGCGGCGCAGGTAGTCGTCGTACTAGGCCAGCTCGCGCACGATCGCGCGCGCGATCTCCGGTGTCGCGGCACGCGCCGTCAACTGCGCCACGCCGTCGCGCACCTCGGTGACCTCGGAGAACAGCACGGTGGCGCCGGCGCGCACCAGCAGATCGACGCACACGCCCACGGCGGGGTTCGCGCTGACACCGCTGAAGGCATCGCTGCCGCCGCACTGCACGCCGACGACGAGTTCGGAGGCCGGCACCGTCTCGCGCCGCCTGCGGTTCAGGCGCTCAAGTCGGCGTTCGGCGGCGGCCAGCAGCGTCCGCACCATCGCGGCGAAGCCCGCCTCTTCCTGCAGCGTCACGAGCTCCGGCGCTTCGTCGCCGCCGCGCGCGGGACGGATCTCGATGGTGCGGCCAAGCAGTCGCGGCGGCTGCAGCTTCTCGCAACCGATACTCACCAGCAACAGCTCGCCGCCGAAATTCGGATGTCGCGCGAGGTTGCGCAGCGTGCGTATCGGAATCTGCGCGTCCGCTGCGTCGATCGCCACGCCGCAGCCGTAGGCATGGTCGAGCGCGACCACGTCGTCCACATTGGGGTAGCGGGGCAGCAGTTCGGCCCGGATGCGCTCGGCCGCGTGCCGCACCACTGCCGCCACGCATTGCACGGTCGTCGCGACCGCCAGCACGTTGCGCGTGCCGACGCTGCCGTCGGCGTTGCGAAAGCCCTGGAACGTGAAACCCGTCAGCGGCGCCTCCGGGGATGCCGGCCGCGTCGCCAGCGGAAGATCGTCCAGCGACCGCGCCGGCGGCGGATCGAGCACGCCTTCGTGGACCCAGCTTCCCGCCGCGAGTTCGCGCCGCGCGCGTCCGATCTCGACCCCGTAGCGAATCACCGCGCCACCGGCGGCGATGTCGGTGAGCGCGACCTTGTGTCCTTGCGGTACACGCTCGCGCAAGGTCAGTCCGCAGGGAAAACGCGCGCCGGCCGCAAGGCCCCCGTCGTTGGCGACGATCGCGACGTTGTCGCGCGCATCCAGCCGGACGTAGCGCGGGGCGTGCGCATCCGCCGCGCCGGCAGGCCGTGCCGAATCGGGCATCACGTCCCCGCGCCGACTTCGAAGTTGGCCAGCTTCTCGAGCGCGCGGACGAGCGCGGAGTGATCCCACTTCGCTCCGCCGTGCGCAACGCAGGCGCTGAACAACTGCTGCGCACTGGCGGTGTTCGGCAGACTCAGCCCGAGCTCGCGCGCCGCCGTCAACGCCAGATTCAGGTCCTTCTGGTGCAGCTCGATGCGAAAGCCCGG
>JACAEC010000151.1 GCA_013389055.1 Hydrogenophilaceae bacterium | reverse complement strand
GGCCAACAAGGTCGCCCCCGCCGCCTGGACCTACGCCAACATCGACTACATGAGAAAACAGCTCAAGTCGCTGGGTCTGGCCATCGACTGGTCGAGCGAGCTGGCCACCTGCAAGCCCGACTACTACCGCTGGGAACAGTGGCTGTTCACCAAGCTGTTCGAGAAGGGCCTGATCTACAAGAAACTGGCCGCGGTGAACTGGGACCCGGTCGACCACACCGTGCTGGCCAACGAGCAGGTGATCGACGGCCGCGGCTGGAGAAGCGGCGCCCTGGTCGAGAAGCGCGACATCCCCATGTACTTCTTCCGCATCACCGACTACGCGGAAGAGCTGCTCTCCGAACTCGATCACCTGCCCGGCTGGCCCGAGCGGGTGAAGACCATGCAGAAGAACTGGATCGGCAAGAGCTTCGGCGTCGACATTCACTTCCCGCTGAGCAAGCCGGCAGGCCAGGATGTGCTCAAGGTGTTCACCACCCGCGCCGACACCCTGTTCGGCGTGACCTATGTCGCCGTCGCCGCCGAGCACCCGCTGGCCCAGCAGGCCGCCGCGAACAACCCGGCCCTGGCCGCCTTCATCAATGAGTGCAAGCAGGGCAGCGTGGCCGAGGCCGATCTGGCCACCATGGAAAAGAAGGGCATGGACACCGGCCTTGTGGCCTACCAACCCTTCACCGGCGAAGCGGTGCCGATCTGGGTCGCCAACTACGTGCTCATGGGCTACGGCGAAGGCGCAGTGATGGCGGTGCCGGCGCATGACGAGCGCGATTTCGCCTTCGCCCGGAAATACAGCCTGCCGATCAAGCCTGTCATTGTTCCCGCAGATTGGGATGTCTCAAAGATTGAAAGAGATTTGTACGGTGAATCCTGGAAACCGCGCCTGTTGAATACTGGTGCCGCGCCTGGAAGCTTCAACAGTGTTCTTGATTGGGAGGAATGGAATAGCGTTTTCGCTGAGCATGGCAAATGCATCGACTCCGGCGATTTCTCCGGCCGCGCCTCGCAGGACGCGATCGAGAAGATCGCCCTGGTGCTGAAAAGCCTGAACCTGGGCGAGAAACGCATCACCTACCGCCTGCGCGACTGGGGCATCTCGCGCCAGCGCTACTGGGGCTGCCCCATCCCCATCATCCACTGCCCCACTTGCGGCGACGTGCCGGTGCCCGAGGACCAGCTGCCGGTGGTGCTGCCCGAGGACGTGGTGATCGACGTCGGCTCGCCCTTGAAGAAGATGCCCGAGTGGTCCCGCTGCGCCTGCCCCAAATGCGGCGGCGCGGCCGAGCGCGAGACCGACACCATGGACACCTTCGTCGAGTCGTCCTGGTACTACGCCCGCTACGCCTGCCCGGACAACGACCAGGCCATGCTCGATGCGCGCGCCAACCACTGGCTGCCGGTCGACCAGTACATCGGCGGCATCGAACACGCCATCCTGCACCTCTTGTACGCCCGCTTCTTCCACAAGCTGATGCGCGACGTCGGCCTGGTCGACAGCAACGAGCCGTTCAAGAACCTGCTGACCCAGGGCATGGTCGTGGCCGAGACCTATTACCGCGACGGCGCCGACGGCAAGAAGCAGTGGCACAACCCGGCCGAGGTCGAGGTCGAGCGCGATGCCAAGGGCCACATCGTCGCCGCGAAGCTGAAGAGCGACGGCCAACCGGTGATCATCGGCGGCATCGAGAAGATGTCGAAGTCGAAGAACAACGGCGTCGACCCCCAGGCCCTGATCGACCAATACGGCGCCGACACCGCGCGGCTGTTCATGATGTTCGCCGCCCCGCCGGAGCAGAGCCTGGAGTGGTCGGACGCCGGGGTCGAGGGCGCCCACCGCTTCCTGAAGCGCCTGTGGAAGGCGGTGCACGAGCATGTGGCAATGGGCGCCGTGGCCGCTTATAGTGGCGGTGAATTGAGCAGCGCCCAGCAGGGCTTGCGCCGCCAGTTGCACCAGACCATCCAGAAGGTGAGCGACGACATCGAGCGCCGCCAGCAGTTCAACACCGCCATCGCCGCGGTGATGGAGTTGATGAACGCCCTGGCCCGGCTGGAAGGCGACGATGCGGTCACCCGCAGCCTGCGCCAGGAGGCCCTGGAGGCCGTGGCCCTGATGCTCGCGCCCATGGTGCCGCACATCTGCCAGGCCCTGCTCGCCGAGCTGAAGCCCAGCCTCGCCTTCGCCCAGGCAACGTGGCCCCAGGCCGACAGCACTGCCCTGGTGCAAAACGAGATCGAGTTGGTCCTGCAGGTGAACGGCAAGCTGCGCGGCAAGCTGACCGTGGCCGCCGATGCCGCGAAGGACGCGATCGAGGCCGCAGCGCTGGCCAGCCCCGAGGCGCAGAAGCATATGGAAGGCAAGCCGGCCAAGAAGGTAGTGGTGGTACCCGGCCGTCTGGTCAACATCGTCGTGTGAAAGGAAGACTCGTGCGCTTGAACATCCTGCTGTCGTTCGTCCTCGCGACTGCCTTGCTGGCCGGCTGCGGCTTCAAGCTGCGCGGCCAGGTGGAACTGCCCTTCGCCTCGGCCTATGTCGACGCGCCGACCAATTCGCTGACCGAGCAACTCAAACGCAGCCTGCGCACCTCGAACAAGATATTGGCCGCCAAGCGCGAAGAAGCCGAGGTCACCATCAAGCTGACCGCACCCAGCCGCGGCAAGAGCATCCTGAGCTTGAGCGGCGCCGGCCGGGTCAAGGAGTACCGCCTGGAATACAAGGTGAACATGAAGGTGCTCGATGCCGAGGGCAAGGAACTGCTGCCCGACTCGGAGATCCTCATGGTGCGCGACTTCACCTACGACGACACCCAGATCCTGGCCAAGGAAAACGAGGAAGGCACCCTGTTCCAGAACATGGAACAGGATGCCCTGCGCAGCATGTTGATCCGGCTGCGTTTCGCCAAGGCCGGCGGGGTGAGCAAAGCGCAAGAATGAAGCTTCGGCCCGAGCAGCTCGCCGCCGCCCTCAAAAAGGGGCTTGCCCCCGTCTATATCGTCAGCGGCGACGAACCCTTGCTGGTGGAAGAGGCCGCGGTGCTGATCCGCGCTGCCCTGCGCGAGGCCGGGGTGAGCGAACGACAGAGCTTCCAGACCGAGACCGGCTTCAAGTGGGCGGAATGGCTGGCCAGCTTCGATTCGCTCTCATTATTCGCCGAGCGCCGCCTGGTCGAGCTGCGCCTGCCCACCGGCAAGCCCGGGGTCGAGGGCGGCAAGACCCTGGAGGCCTGGTGCGCCAACCCGCCGGCCGACACCTGGTTGCTGGTGCTATTGCCGCGCCTGGATCGGGCCGGCCAGAATGCCAAGTGGTTCAAAGCCTTGGAATCCACCGGCGCGCTAGTCAGCGTCCAGCCGCCCGGCCTGGAGCAACTGCCGGCCTGGATCGGCGAACGGCTCGGCCGCCACGGCCTCAAGGCCGAGCGCGAAACCCTGGCCTGGCTGGCAGCGCGGGTGGAAGGCAACCTGCTCGCCGCCCACCAGGAGGTGGAGAAGCTGGCTTTGCTGCTGCCGCCGGGACCGGTCAAGCTCGAACAGGCGCGCGAGGCCGTGGTCGATGTGGCGCGCTATGATGCCAGCGACCTGCCCGAAGCCTTGCTCAAGGGCGATGCCATCCGCTTCTGTCGCATCCTCGACGGCCTCAAGGCCGAGGGCGAGGCGCCGCCGCTGGCGGTGTGGATGCTGGCCAACGAGATTCGCACCTTGTATCGCCTGGCCAGCGGCCAGGCCCGGGGTGAATCGCTGTCCGGCCTCTACGCCGAGTTGCGCATCTGGGAGAGCCGACAGCCGCTGGTCGGCCGTGCCTTGAAGCGGGTCAACCTGGCGCAGCTCGCCCAAGCCCTGCGCCAAGCCGGCCTGATCGACCGGGCCGCCAAGGGTTTGCTGCGCGAGGATGCCTGGGATTTGATGAAACAGTTGGGGTTGTCGCTGATGGGTCAGCGCACGGTCCCGACGCTTGTCGAGGTGATGTGATGGACGTTAAGCAATACATGCAGACCCTGGGTCGCCAGGCGCGCGCGGCCTCGCGCGCCGTGGCCCGGGCCGACACCAAGCAGAAGAACCTGGCCCTGCTCAAGATGGCCGAGGCGATCGAGCGCGACGCCGCCAAGCTGCTGGCCGCCAACGAGCAGGACATGGCGCACGCCCGCAGCGCCGGCCTCGATTCCGCCCTGCTCGACCGCCTGCAATTGACCGAGAAGACCGTGGCCGGCATGGCCGAGGGCCTGCGCCAGATCGCTGCGCTGCCCGACCCCGTGGGCGAGATTTCCGACTTGAAATACCGCCCCTCCGGCATCCAGGTCGGCAAGATGCGCGTGCCCCTGGGCGTGATCGGCATCATCTACGAGGCGCGGCCCAACGTCACCGCCGACGCCGCCGGCCTCTGCCTGAAGTCGGGCAATGCCGCCATCCTGCGCGGCGGCTCCGAGGCCATCCACTCCAACCAGGCCATCGCCGCCTGCGTGAAAGAAGGCCTGGCTGCAGCCGGCCTGCCCGACACCGCGGTGCAGGTGATCGCGACCACCGACCGCGCCGCGGTGGGCGAGCTGATCACCATGCGGGAATTCGTCGACGTCATCGTGCCGCGCGGCGGCAAGGGCCTGATCGAGCGGCTGATGGACGAGGCGCGCATCCCGGTGATCAAGCACCTGCACGGCGTCTGCCACGTCTACGTCGATGATCGCGCCGATCTCGCGAAAGCGGTGAAGATCGCCGACAACGCCAAGACCAGCCGCTATGGCACCTGCAACACGATGGAGACCCTGCTGGTGGCCGAAGCCGTCGCCCGCGAGGTGCTGCCCGGCATCGCCGACATCTATCGGGCAAAGAAGGTCGAGATGCGCGGCTGCGACAAGAGCCGCGCCATCGTCGCCGACATGAAGGCGGCAACCGAGGCCGACTGGAGCGAGGAATACCTGGCGCCTATCATCGCCATCCGCGTGGTCGCTGACATGGATGCCGCGATCGCCCACATCAACACCTACGGCTCGCAGCACACCGACAGCATCGTCACCGAGGACTACAGCCGCGCCCGCCGCTTCCTGCGCGAGGTCGATTCCAGTTCGGTCATGGTCAATGCCTCGACCCGCTTCGCCGACGGCTTCGAATACGGCCTGGGCGCGGAGATCGGCATCTCCACCGACAAGATCCACGCCCGCGGCCCGGTCGGTCTGGAAGGCCTGACCAGCCAGAAATGGATCGTGCTCGGCGACGGGCACGTGAGGACTTAAGTTGCATCCGATCGGCATCCTCGGCGGCACCTTCGATCCCATCCACCTCGGTCACCTGCGCCTGGCCGAAGACTTGGCCGAAGCGCTTGGCATTAACCAGGTGCGCATCCTGCCCACCGGCACGCCGCCGCACCGCACGCCGGCCCATGCCCCCGCAGCGGACCGGATGGCCATGGTGCGGCTCGCCATCGCCGGCAATCCGCGCTTCAGCCTCGACGAACACGAAATTCACAAGACCACGCCCTGCTACATGGTCGACACCCTGAGCGAGCTGCGCGCCGAACTCGGCCCGGAGCGACCCTTGGTCCTGTTCGTCGGCGGCGATGCCTTCATGGGTCTGGATGGCTGGCATCAATGGCAGCGCCTGTTCGATCTGGCCCACCTCGCCGTCGCCCACCGGCCCGGCTTTCCGCCGGAAACCTGGCTCGACCGCATCGCCCCCGCGCTGATGACCCAGCTGCTCATGCGCCGCAGCAAGGACCCGGTGGAGCTGGCCGACCAGCCGGCCGGCCGCATCTGGCTGCAGGCCGTGACCCAGCTCGACATCTCATCCAGCAGCATCCGCAGCCGGACCAAGGCCGGCCAGAGCATCCGTTATCTGGTACCCGAAGCGGTGCACGACTACATCCACCACCATCACCTCTACGCTTAAGCAATGGACATCGAACAAATCGTCAAAATCGCCGTCGCCGCCCTCGAGGACATCAAGGGCAAGGACATCGTCGTCATGGATGTCGCCCACCTCTCGCCCCTGTTCGAGCGCATGATCATCGCCAGCGGCGATTCCAATCGCCAGGTCAAGGCCCTGGCCGACAACGTGCGGGAAAAACTCAGAGAGGCCGGGGTGGAAATTCTCGGCACCGAAGGGGCGGCCGGCGACGACTGGGTCCTGGTCGATGCCGGCAGCCTGATCGTGCACGTGATGCACCCGACCGTTCGGGCCTACTACAACCTCGAAGAACTTTGGGGCGCGGCCCATAAGGCGCGCAGCGCAGCGGCCTGATCGTCATTGCCACGCCGCACCCGCAAGGGGTGGGCCGCGGTTGCATAGCCGCCAAAGCGGCAACGACGACGCTCCGGAAATGACGGCGGAAGGCTGATCACGGCGTCACCGCCCGCATCAACAACGGCCACTGCCCTTCCCACTGCGCCGTCGGCACCTGCCGGAAACCGCCCTTGACGAACTGCTGCCAACGGCCGTGAACGAAGCTCAGGCAAAGATTGGCGGCGGCATTGGCATCGATGCCTTCGGCCAGGTCGTTCTGGCTGGCGGCGATGCGCAGGGACTGGCGCAGGCTGGCTTCCAGGCGGTCGTATAGCTGATTCATCCGCGCCTGCAGGCGCTCGTTTTCGTTGACCAGGGCCTCGCCGGTCAAGACCCGGGTCATGCCCGGATTCTTCTCGGCGAAACCGAGCAGCAGGGTGAGCATGCCGCGCACCTGGTCGAGGCCGCGCGACTCGTCGGTAGCCAACTTGTTGATCAGGGAGAACAGGGTGGACTCGATGAACTCGATCAGGCCTTCGTACATCTGGGCCTTGCTGGCGAAATGGCGGTAGAGCGCCGCTTCGGAAACATCGAGCCGGGCGGCCAGCGCCGCGGTGGTGACCTTTTCCGCCTGCGGGTTCTCCAGCATCTCGGCCAGGACCTGCAGGATCTGCAATTTGCGCTCCCCCGGTTTGCTCGCCATCAAGCCTCCTTAGCAGTGCAGGCCGGCGCCACGTTGCCGGCCAGATCGATGAAACACTCCACATGCCGGCCCTCGGCCAGCCGCACCTCGATGTCGAACTGGTCGACCAGGGCCTGCATCTGGTGCTCGAAGGCGGCCGGCTCGGCCACGGCCTCGTAGATCTCCATCCAGGTGTCAGGCCGATCGCGCCGTTTCAGCAGGCGGCCGGCGACGCCGGTGCGGCAAGCCAGGCGCGCCTGCATCGCGCGCACCGCCTGCTCCAGTTCGCGGTCGTCCGCGTCCGCGACCTTGTACCAGACGTAGTAACTGGTGCTCACAGGGCGTAAGGCAGCGGCTCGAACCGGAGTTGCGGACCATCGGCGCTTTGCCAGTGCACCTCGCCGGCCTCGAAGCTGGAGACCTGCATGACCGCGAGCACACCGCTGCCGCCTTCGGGCGCCGGGGCGGCATTGGCGACCACGCCGCAGGCCTGGCCCGGCAGGTCGGGACTGAACAGTTCATCGCCGGGCTGGGCCGTGCCCTCGACATGGGCGAGGTACATGCGGCGCTTGAGCTTGCCCAGATATTGCGTCCGGGCAACGATCTCCTGGCCTGGATAGCAACCCTTCTGGAAGCTGACGCCGTGCAGCACTTCCATATTCGCCATTTGCGGCACGAATTGGTCTTGTGTCGCGGGCAAGACCACCGGGACACCGGCCTTGATCATCAGCCAATCCCAAGCCGCGGCACCGACCGGGCGTGCCTCGGTGATCAAGGCCGGCCAGACGCGTTGGGCATGGTCGGGCTGGACGAAGAGATCGAAGCGGTTCTCGCCCAATTGCACGGCGAAGGCGGAGTCGGTGTGGAGCACGGCCATCATGCCGTTCGGCGCAGCGCCGATGGCATTGACCAGGGTCTCGCGGGCACCGATGCCGTTGAGACCGAGCCGAACCCATTCGGGCCCGGCATCGCGCGCCTTGACCTTGGCCCTCAGGATGAACATCGACAGCTTCTTCTGGACGCTTTCGCGCAAGGCCTCGGGCAGCATCAACAGGATATCGTTGTCGCGCTGGAACACCAGGAAGTTCGCCAGCATCCGGCCCTTGGCCGTGCAATAGCCGGCAAACAGGGCCGCCTCGGGTTTAAGGCCGCGCATGTCATTGGTGAGTTGGCCGTGCAGGAAGGTTTGCGCTTCTTCGCCGGCAAAACCGATCAGGCCGAAATGGGAGAGGTCGGCGACCACGAGTCCGTCGCGTGCGGTGTGCAGTTCCTCGGCTGGGGCGCCGAAGTGTTTGACCACACCGTGCTCGATCACGGCGCCTTGCGTTTGCAAGTATTAACTCCATGCAGGGATCATGTTCTGTGCGGGTTTCAGATTGGGAGACAGCGGTAAGGTATAGGCAGTGGCGGCAAATGACAAGCACCGTCGCGCAGTCCGCTACCTACCGGGATTGGCTCTTAAGCCCCTTGCCGGCAATATTTCTCGACCGCGGCCAGCACCTCATCGGCGCGGAAGGGTTTGGCGACGAAGTCATCCATGCCGAGGGCCAGGCAACGCTCGCGATCGGTATGCAGCGCGCTCGCGGTGACCGCCACGATCGGCGTGCGCCGACCGCTGCCCCGCTCCATTTCGCGGATGCGGGCGGTGGCTTCATAGCCGTCCAGCCCGGGCATCTGCAAGTCCATGAGGATCACGCCGAACTGCCGGCCCCGGCGCAGCAGTTCCAGGGCCTCGATACCGTCCTGCGCCAAGGTGACGCCGTAGCCCCGCTTTTCGAGCAGGGCCTGGGCGAGCTTCTGATTCACCGGCACGTCCTCCACCACCAAGACCTGGCAGGGCGTGGCCGCATCCGGCCGAGCCGACATCTTCGCGGCATCGGCCACGGGGGCCGCTCTGGCGATCCCCAAGGCCACGGTGAAATGGAAGGTGCTGCCCTGGCCCAACACGCTCTCGACCCAGATTCGGCCGCCCATCATCGTGACCAGGCGGCTGCAGATCGACAGCCCCAAACCGGTGCCGCCGAAGCGCCGCGTCATCGAGGCATCGACCTGGGAGAAGGCCTTGAAGATGGTGTCGACCTGATCGGGCGGAATGCCGATGCCGGTATCGCTGACCGCAAGATGCAGCAAGACGCCTTGTTCGAGATGACGTTCGACCGAGACCCGCAGCTTGACCCCGCCCTGCTCGGTGAATTTGATGGCGTTGCCGATCAGGTTGAGCAAGATCTGGCGCAGGCGCGCGGGGTCGCCGACCAGGAACGCCGGCACATCGGGGGCGATGGACCAATCCATGGCCAGGCCTTTTTCCTGCGCCCTGATCGCCAAGGTCCGGGCCGCCCCGTTGACCACGCCGCTCAGCTCGAAGCTGATCTGCTCCAGTTCCAGATGACCGGCCTCGATCTTGGAAAAGTCGAGGATGTCGTTGAGCACGGTGAGCAGGGCCTCGGCCGACGAGCGGACGATGTTCAGGTAATCGCGCTGCTCCTCGGTCAATTCCGTATCCAAGGTCAGCTCGGTCATGCCCAGGATGCCGTTCATGGGGGTACGGATCTCGTGGCTCATGTTGGCGAGGAACTCGCTCTTCGCGCGGTTGGCCGCCTCCGCCGCCTCCTTCGCATTCTGCAGGGCCCGGGCCATGGCCTTGCTGCCGGTTATGTCGTGGCCGATATTGATCTCGCCGATGCGCTTGCCGTCGGCATCGAACAGGGGGGACGCGGAGATCGAGACATCCAGCAGCCGGGCATCGCGGGTCAGGACCTGGGTCTCGAAGCGCGTGCCCGCAATCGCATGACGCACGCGATCAAGCCATTGCGCCAACTCGGGCTGGCGCGATTCCGGCAACAGGAAACCGACCGACCGGCCCATGATCTCTTGTGCAGGGTAACCATACAGCCGCTCGGCGCCGGGGTTCCAACTGAGTACATGGCCGCCGAGGTCCAGAGTCAGGATAGCGTCGTCGGACTGCTCGACCACCAGGGCAAGGCGGCGGTTGGTCTGCTCGCTGATCCGCACCTTGGCCAACAACTCCTCGATGCTGGCCGCCATCTGGTTGAACGCCTCGGCGGTGCTGGCGATCTCCGGCGGCCCCGCCACGGCCACGCGTTCGGACAGCTCGCCGTCGCCGAAACGCTTGACCGTCTGGGCCAGGGCCGTCAGCGGCTTGAGGCCTTGGCGCAAGATCAGGCCCAGCAGAAAGATCAGCACACTCAGCAAAACCAGGGAGGCGATCGCCACCTGCCGGCTGACCTGCCAGGCATTTTCGACGATCACCGCCAGAGACGGCTCGATCAGCAGCTCGGCATAAGTGATGCCGCCCAGGCTGATCACGGATTGGTAGGGCGCCATCTCGACATTGAGCAGGCCGGTGAACCAGGCCGGCGCCGTGATGGCGGTGCTCGCCCCCTTGCCTGTGGCCTGGGCCAGCACCCGGTAGGGAACCGGCTGATAGACGACGATCTTGGCCAGTCCGCGGTATTTGCTGACGCTGTCCAGGGTCTGCTGGACGGTTTCGATATCGCCGGTCACCAGTGTCTGGCGCAGGACCGGCAGCAAAGCCGCCGCGACCGAGCGGACATTTTCCGCAGACGCCTCGCGCTCGTTTTCGACTTGGCTGCGGGCTTGCAGCAACAGCCCGGCCAGGGTCAGCAACAGCAGGCCCAGACTGGTCAGCCAGAGCACCCGGGCAGACAGGCTCAGTCTAGGCATAGACAGCCTGGAATCTGCGATCGGACAGGATTATTGCCCCATCTTGCGGTAGACCCGACGCACGTTTTCATAGTCCTTTTCGCTGGCCGCCACGAACCCCGGGAACTGGCTCTTTGCCAGAATGGCCGCCCCCTTGGGGTTCTTCGCCATCCCGGTCAAGGCCTGCTGGATGGCCCTGGCCTTGGCCTTGGGCACCCGCGGATGCACCACCACGGCCAAATCGAGGTAGGGCTCCGAAATGTAGAGATTACGAAACTTCAGGTTCTTGCGCTCGGCATACTGTTCGAGCGAGCGCGAGTTGGCGGCGACAGCGTCGGCCAGGCCGGCCACCACTTGCGCCATGGCGCCCTCCTGATTGCCGGCGAACACTGCCACCTCCTTGATCCCGGCATCGCCCAGGGCCGCCCTGGGCACGGCATAGGCCATGAAGGCTTCCTGCGAGGGGTAGGCCACGCGCTTGCCATTCAACTCATTCAGGGTCTTGATCGGGCTGTCCTCCAAGACCGCGATGGCCCCATAGACCGGCTTGCTGCCGAGTCGGGCAATGACCTTGTAGACGCCGTCGTACTCTGTCTGGAAATTGTGGTTGGTGAAGACCAGATCGAACTCGCCCCGTCCCATCATGGCATCGGTCTCCAGCACATTGGCGCCCATCTTCAATTGAAAGCGCAGGCCCGTGGCCTCGCCGAGGTATTGCAAGACGGGATTCCAACGCTCCGCGGTCAGTTGCGGGCTTTGTTGGTTGAGCACCCCGAACGCCATAGGCCCCGTTTGCGCCCATGCCGAGCAGGTCATCAGCACAATGCCGACTGAAGCGATCCAATGCCGCAAGCGAACCATTCACCCTTCCTCCAGAGCGACTGCTTGAACTTAGTTCTTGTGTACTGCGCCTATCTTATAGGTTCCAGGCTGGCAAGTTAAGAGCCTATTTCAGTAGGAAACATGCCCCGCGCCGGCTGCCTGCGGGGTGCAGTGCAAGGCGCGGGGGGCGAAGTGTAGTCATTCTCCACGAGCCACCCGCAACACGGCAATGCGCCCGCAGGCAGCCGGCCCTTCGGGTTGAGGCCAGGATCGGCGTCTGCGGCGTTGCGCCGCTTGCGAAGGGAATGACCATTCGCTGCGCGACGCGCCTTGCATCCATCCGATCCTGG
>JACAEC010000150.1 GCA_013389055.1 Hydrogenophilaceae bacterium | reverse complement strand
GTCAGGGCAGCGGTATGGGTGCCGCTCAAGTTGGCCAGCAACTGGGCCTGGTGGGCCGGGTTCTTGTGGAAGGTGTCGATGTTGACGCCGATCATGTTGGCGGCGGAGAAGTTGGGCAGCTGTTTCTTGATGTCCGCCTCGGCCCGGCTCAGGATGTCGACCACCGACTTGTTGGCGTAGATGATCTTGCGCTCGGGGTCGGCAATCATCACCCCGGTGCTGACGTTGTCCAGGCCGATCTTGATGCGCAGGGCCTCGTCGGCGACGCGCTTGGTCTCGGCGACGTCGAAGCCCATCTTGGTCTGCATGGAGCGGAGGGCGTTGAGCACGTGGCCCACCTCGTCCTCGTGCTCGACCTCGATGTGATTGTCGTATCGGCCGCCGGAGATGTTGTTGAACACCTCGACCGCACGGCCAAGCGGGCGGGTGATGGCACGGATGATGAGCAGGCCCATCCAGCCGGCCAGTGCGATGCCGAGCACGATCAGGCCGATGCTGAGGTTGCGGATCACGACATAGCGGGCCTCGGCCGCCTCGTATTCGTGCTTTGCCTCTTGCAACTGCATGTCGAGCAAGCCGTTGATGCCCTTGCGCACGGGGCCGTACAAGTCCTCCATCTTGCCGTAGAGCTGGCGCGCCTCGTTGATCTGGCCGGCGCGGGCGGCATCCATGAAGGGGCGCAGGCCTTCTTTCACGAAACGGCCACGGTCAGCGGCGAACTGTTCGGCCAGCGCCTTTTCGTCCGGGGCATGGTCGATGGCCATGTAGACCTCCCAGACCTTGTTGATCTCCTCGATCCGCTTCTCGGTATCAGCCAGGTTCTCGCGGATGTTGTCGGCGCTGGGATCGATGAGGATTTCGGCCATATTCAGCCGGTTGCTGATGATGTTGCGGGTGACCCGGTCGAGTTCGCCCACGGCAACGGTGCGCTCTTCATACACGGCGCGCAGGCCTTCGTCGGCCTGCTTGAGGCCGAACAGGCCCGCGCCGCCGACCAGCAGTAGCAAGGCGGCGGTAAGGCCGATCATGGCGGTGAGCCGGCCCTTGATGCTGAGGTTCTTGAGCATGTTGAACTTCCCCCAAAGAGTATTTTTCTCGACCCGGCCATGCACCACCTTCCAGGTCTTCTCGCCGGCCTTGAGCGAGGCATAGATGCGGCTGGCCGCCTCGATCTGCTGCGGTGTCGGCTTGCTGCGCACCGACATGTAGCCGATGACCTGGCCGCCTTCAAAGATCGGGGTGGCGTTGGCCACCACCCAGTAGTGGTCGCCGTTCTTGCAGCGGTTCTTCACCAGCGCGGTCCAGGGCATGCCGGCCTGCAGGGTGGCCCAAAGGTCGGCGAAGGCCTCGGGCGGCATGTCCGGGTGGCGCACGATGTTGTGCGGGCTGCCGATCAGTTCCTCCTCGGTGAAGCCGCTGACTTCGAGGAAGTCCTTGTTGATGTAGGTGATGATCCCGCGCGTGTCGGTCTTCGACACGATCATCTGATCGTCGCGCAGGACGTATTCCCTTCCGGTGACTGGCATGTTGACTCGCATGGTTTCCTCCTTGGATTAAACGGCTTCTTCGACCAGGGCCATGTCCTGGCTGGTCATGAGCTTTTCGATATCGACCACGATGATCATCCGCGCATCGAGGGTGCCGAGACCGACGATGTAACGGGTGTCGAGGGTGGAGCTGAAATCGGGCGCGGGGCGCAGGTTGTCGGTGTTCAACTGGATCACGTCGGAGACGCCGTCGACCACCATGCCGACGATGCGGTTGGCGACATTGAGGATGATGACCACGGTGAACTGGTCGTAGGTCGGCTCGCCCAGGTTGAACTTGATGCGCATGTCGATGATCGGGACGATGACGCCGCGCAGGTTGATCACACCCTTGAGGAAGGCCGGGGCATTGGCGATGGTGGTCGGCGCCTCGTAGCCGCGAATTTCCTGCACCTTGAGGATATCGATGCCGTATTCCTCGCGCCCCAACACGAAGGTCAGGTATTCGCCCGATGCGGCGTGCTGTTCGGTCTGTTCCATAGCGCTCCCTCGATTTAGGCAGCCAGTTGGTTCTGGCCGTATTTCCTGCGGTTGATCTGCAAGCCCATGCGGGCGACGGCGGCGATGTCCAGGATCAGGGCGACGCGGCCGTCGCCCATGATGGTGGCGCCGGAGACGCCGGGCACCTTGCGGTAGTTGCTCTCCAGGCTCTTGATCACCACTTGGTGCTGGCCCAGCAACTCGTCGACGAACAGGGCTGCCTTGCCGTTCTCGATCTCGACCACCATGACGATGCCTTTGGTCGGGTCTTCCACGGCCTTGTCCAGATTGAACACGGCGCCGAGCGGGATCAGCGGTAGGTACTCGCCGCGGATATGGACGACGCGGCCCTCACCGGCGATGGTCTTGATGTCGTCGGCAGCGGGCTGCAGCGACTCGACCACCAGGGTGAGCGGCACGATGTAGGTCTCGTCGCCGACGCCGACCGACATGCCGTCGAGGATGGCCAGGGTCAGCGGCAGGCTGATCACGGTGCGGGTGCCGAAGCCCTCGGCCGAATGCAGCTCGACCTTGCCGCCCATGCCCTCGATGTTGCGCTTGACCACATCCATGCCGACGCCGCGGCCGGAGACGTCGGTGACCTGCTCGGCGGTGGAGAAGCCGGGCGCGAAGATGAGCTGCCAGACCTCCTGGTCGGGCATGCCGTCGTGTACCGGCAGGCCGCGCTCCTTGGCCTTGTTCAGGATGCGCTCGCGGTTGAGGCCGGCGCCGTCGTCGAGCACCTCGATCATGATGTTGCCGCCCTGGTGCGAGGCCTTGAGGGTGATGGTGCCCTTGGCCGGCTTGCCGGCGGCGATGCGCTTGTCCGGGGTTTCCACGCCATGGTCCAGGCTGTTGCGGACCAAGTGGGTGAGCGGATCGGCGATTTTCTCGATCAGGCCCTTGTCCAGCTCGGTGTTCTCGCCGAGGGTCTTCAGCTCCACCTGCTTGCCCAGCTTGCCGGCGAGGTCGCGCACCACGCGCGGGAAGCGGGAGAACACCATGCTCATCGGCAGCATGCGGATGGACATCACCGATTCCTGCAGGTCGCGGGTGTTGCGAGAGAGCAGGTCGATGCCGGCCAGGATGCGCTCGGCCTCGGCACCTTCCAGGTGTTGGGTGGATTGGGCGAGCATGGCCTGGGTGATGACCAGTTCGCCGACCAGGTTGATCAGTTGATCGACCTTCTCGACCGAGACCCGGATACTGGTTTCGGCGCCGCTGGCCGTGCTGGTCTTGTCGGCCTCGCGGCGGCCGGCCTTGGCGACCTCGACGGTTGGGTTGTCGCTGACGCGGCGGCCGGGGGCGGGCTGGGTCGTGGCGATGACTTCCGGCGCCGCGGGCGGGGCGGCGGTTGCCGTGCCGACTCCGGCGGCGCCGGGGGCATCGAGGAACAGGCCGAAGCCTTCTTCTTCGAGTAGCCCGGCCGGGGCGGTCACGGGGGTGCCGGGGGCTGCATCGAAGAAGCCAAATCCTTCGTCACTGCTGGAAGCGGCTGCCGGTTCCTGGGTAATTTCCACGAAGAAGCCGTAGCTTTGATCTTCTTCTTCGGCGGGGGCGGACGCGGCGGCGCCGACCGGGTGAATCGCGATGTCGTCGCCGGAGGCGTAGAAATCCAGCGCATCGCGCAATTCATCTGCTTGCTTGTCGGTGGTCAGCAACGCGACCAGGCGCGGGTCGGCGCTGGTGGGGCGATGTTCGACCTGGACCGCGGCCAACTCGCCCAGGCCGGCGATGAGGTTGTCGATGGCCTGATCGTTGCTGGCGAGATCGGGGGCGAGCGGGCATTCGATCCGGTATTGGGCGGCGGCGTGCGTGGCGGGGGACGGGCTGGCCACCGGCTCGGCTGGGCCTGCTGGGGCTTCGCCGCTGGCCAGCGCATGCAGGCGGCTGCAGATATCGGCGATTGTCGTCGGGTCGGCCTCGGGGCCGCCTTGGTGGTGTTCCAACTGGGTGCGCAGCACGTCGCCCGCGGTCAGGAAGGCATCGATCATTTCGCCGGTCAGTTGCAACTCGCTTTTGCGCAGGCGGTCGAGCAGGGTCTCCAGGACATGCGTCACCTCGATCATGTCGGTGAAACCGAAGGTGCCGCTGCCGCCCTTGATCGAATGCGCCGCCCGTAAGATCGCATTGAGGTCGTCCAGCGAAGGGTCGCTCACGTCCAGCGCGAGCAAAAGGCTTTCCATGCTATCCAGGTGTTCCTTCGCCTCTTCGAAGAACACTTGGTAGAACTGGCTCATGTCGATGGCCATTGCCGTCCTCCCTGGTGCTTACCCGATCTTGGGTAATGCTTAGCCGATAACTTTTTTTACGACATCCAACAACTTTTGCGGATCGAAGGGCTTGACCAGCCAACCGGTGGCACCGGCCTATTTGCCGGCCGTTTTCATGGCGTCGGACGACTCGGTGGTGAGCACCAGGATGGGGGTCGATTTGTATTGCGGCAGGCCGCGCAAATTTTTGATCAGGGCGAGGCCGTCCATCTTCGGCATGTTCTGGTCGGTCAGCACCAGGTCTGCGGTTTTGGCCTTGGCCTTGTTGAGACCATCTTCGCCGTCGACCGCCTCGAGCACTTCATAGCCGGCGCTTTTCAGAGTGAAGGCCACCATCTGGCGAATGGAAGCGGAATCGTCAACGGTCAGTACGACTTTACCCATGGCTTACCTCCTGCAAGTTATTGCTCTAGAACAGTTCGATGCCGCCCGACTCCAAACTCTCCTGGCTGACCGGGTTCAGGCGGGCGCGATTGCGCTCCAAGGCCTCGTGTACCCGATTGCGGGCGTTGTGGAAGGCCTCGGCATTGCCCACGTTTTTCACCGCCTCGTCGGCGCTGGTTGCTATTTCCTGGATGGTGCGGATGCGGTCCAGGGTATGCGCGATCAACTGGCTGGTCATGTCCTGGAACTGCAAGGCGGTGACCGCATCATTCACCAGGGTCTCGACTTCCTGGGCATGCTGGTTGATCTGTCCAGCCGCTTCGGACATGCTCGTATTCACTTGTTCCACATGGTGGAGGGTGTCCTGGACGGTCTGTTTCGATTGCAGGGCGAAGTTCATGTCGGTGGAGGCGACGGCTGAGATGGCCTCGTGCGCTTCGGCCAGGGAGCCTTCGACCTGGACCATGCGCTCGCGGATATCGTGGCTGAACTGGTTGGTCCGCAAGGACAGGTTGCGCACCTCGTCGGCTACCACAGCAAAGCCTCGGCCGGCCTCACCGGCGCGCGCGGCCTCGATCGAGGCATTGAGGGCGAGCAGGTTGGTCTGTTTGGCGATGCCCTCAATCTCGCCCAGGATGCCCTGCATGTAGGCCACTTGGCCGCTGATCGAATCCATGGTCTCGACCAGGCCCATGGCGCGCTTGCTGGTCTGCAGGGTGTTGTTGACGAAGGACTCCAGGGTGTCCGAGGTGTTCTGGATGAACTCGTGGAAGTTCACCTCTTGTTGCGGCCCCTGACAGGAACCCTTGGTGATGCAGAGCGTCAGTTCGTGCTGGTTCTGGATATGGCTGTTGATGCCGCTGAAGTTCTTGATCAGGCGTTCGATGGCCTGGGCGAGCAGGGTGCTGACCCGAGTCAGCTCTTCAGTGCTGGCCTGGCACAAGCTGCCGAATTCGGCGTTCAGGGTATGGACCAGGGCCTGGGCCTCCGGGTCGTCGGCAACCGGGCCGAGGGCGGTGGCGGAGGTTTGCGCCGTCGGGGCAGGAGACTTGCGAAGCAGCCAGTAGGCGCCGATCACGCCGAGAGCGACAACAGCCAAGGTGCGCCAGAGCGGGGCATCGATGAACCAGGCCGCGGCGGCTAGCGCAGCCAAGCCAAGTGCGGCGGCAACCGCACCAGGTGTCGTCATTGCCCTCAACGGTAGTCCCCTTCGCTGGTTTATTTGTTATACCAGCCCCTACCTTATTTCTTTAGGTAACCGCTGGCAAGGCCGCGAGCTAAGGGGCTTTGCCTAGGGTGACTACTTAGTGGTCATTCTGCAAATGAATGTTAGCTGCCGGCTGCCAGCAGTTTTTGCAATTCGCCCGACTGGAACAGCTCACGCATGATGTCGGCGCCGCCGACGAACTGGCCCTTGATATAGAGCTGCGGGATGGTCGGCCAGTTGGCAAATTGCTTGATGCCTTCGCGGATTTCCTGGTTTTCCAACACATTCACCGAGTAGAACTCGTTGACGCCGCAGGCCTTGAGGATTTGCGTCGCGGTCGCGGAGAAGCCGCACTGGGGGAATTGCGGCGTGCCTTTCATGTACAGCACGACGGGGTGGCTGGTGACTTGTTCGCGGATGACGTCCTGGATGCTCATGTATATCGCCCCTAAAAGCTGATCAAATTACTCGGGAATTATAAGGGGTCTGTCCCGGGGTGTGCAATGCGGGACTCGGGCGCGATCTCGGACGACGGGCATATTAACCATTTGACAGAGCGGGTTAATATTTCGTACATTGATATCGCAATTTCTGGAATGTGTCGCGCATTCCATCTGAGTCCCGGCGGTCGTTTTGAGCCATCTGGCGACTGCCAGGCTTGTTGGCCGGGTGCTTGTTTAGGCTGGCTGACATCCTCCTCTCTTCACCCCGGCAGCCCCGGGGTTTTTTTTGCTTCCGGCGCGCTACGCTTAACGCCGCGTATCGCGGGCATTTGCCTCCACTGAAACGCGCTGTGCAGTTTTGCCTGCCGGGCTGCGGCCGCCCTGTAATAATTGCGGTCATGCCAACCGCTGCCTATCTCGATGCCGCCCGCCAGTTCCTGGACTATGAGGCGGCGGCTGCGCCCGATTTCTCAGGGCTGACCGTGCTGGTGCCGCACTATGCGGCAGCCCAGGGCCTTCTCGCCGGGCTCGGGCATGCCCTGGGACGGCAGGTGTTCTTGCCGCCCCGGCTGGCGACCTTGCCGACCCTAGCCGCTGGCGTGTCCGGGCGGCCCGCAGCCGAGCCGGACAGCCGGCGCCTGGCCGACATATACAGTTTCCTCAAGCGCACCGGCCGCCTGCAGGAGCGCCAACTCTGGCCGGCCGCGGTGGAACTGGCCGGCCTGCTGCGGGAGTTGAGCGACAGTCAATTGAGCCTGCCAGCCGATTATGAGGGCTTCCAGGCGCGGCTGGAGGTGGCCTATCGGCGGCGGCTCAATGCCCCCATGGGCTTCGAGGCGCGGCTGGCCCATGAACTCTGGTATGCCTTGCAACAGGACGTGCGGCCGGACAGCGGTCGCGATTACGCCGAGCGCCTGGCTTGGCTGGCCACGCAAGCGGCCGGGCCGCTGTACCATTTGCCCTTGCCGGGCCTCAGCGTGGTTGAGCAGCGGTTTCTCGAGCGCTTCGCCGAACGCCAGCCGGTGCGCGCCCTGGCCGTGCCGGTGGCCTATCCGGAGCGGGTTGCCTTGCTCGATGCCGCCTGGTCCGCGGTCGCCGGCCAAGCAGGCACGACCGCAGCCAGCCCCCTCGCCGATGTCCTGGGCTTCTGCGGTGCGACCAGCCTGGAGGACGAGGCATGCAGCGCAGAGGCCCAGGTACGCCAGTGGCTGGCCGAGGGGCAATCGCAGATCGGCATTGTCGCCCTCGACCGGGTCGCTGCCCGCCGCTTGCGCGCCCGGCTCGAGCGCCAGGCCATCCTGGTCCAGGACGAGACCGGCTGGACCTTCTCCACCGCCGCGGTGAGCCATGTGCTCGATCGCTGGTTCAGCTTGCTCCAGGACGACTGTTATTACCGCGACCTGCTCGATTTCCTGAAGTCGCCCTATGTCTTCGCCGACCTGCCGGCGGCTGACTTGCAGCAGACGGTCGCGGCCCTGGAGCTGGCCTTGCGCCGAGCCGGGGTGGTCGAGGGCTGGACCCGGTTCCAACGCTTGGCGCGGCAGGCCGACTTGCCTGCGGTCGAGGCTTTGATCGAACGCATGCAGGCGGCGCGCCGCCGGTTCACCGGCCAACGTTTGCCGCTGGCGGCCTGGCAGGAGCGCATGCTCCAGGCGCTCGACCAACTCGGTGTCAGCCCGGCCTTCGAGGCGGATTGGGCCGGCGGCCAGTTGCTCGCCTTGCTGCGACGCTTGCAGCAAGACCTGCTGGGCGATAAGGCGCCTTATCGCTTCGCCGAATGGCGCCGCTGGCTGATGCTGCAACTGGATCAGGCCACCTTCGTCGATGCCCGGGTCGAGAGCCCGGTGCGTTTTACCCACCTGCGTGCTGCCCGTCTGCGTGAATTCGATGCCGTGCTCATCCTCGGTGCCGATGCCGGGCACCTGCCGGAATCGGCCGCCCCCGGCCTGTTCAATCAGGCCGTGCGCCGGGAATTGGGCCTGCCCGGCCAGGCCGAGCGCGAGGCCGAGTTGCAGGCGGCGCTGGCCGATGTGATCGCGCGTGCACCGCGCCTATGCGTGACCTGGCAGGCCCTGCGCGACGGCGAGCCGGTGGCCTTGAGTCCATGGCTGGAGACGCTCGACCTCTACCACCGCAGCCGGTTTGGCAGCAGCCTGAAGCGGGCACGGCGGGTTTATGCCGAGGCCGAGGCCGGGCCACGCGGCCTGCCGTCCCCGACGGCCAGGCCGGCCCCGGTGTCGGGCCGCTTACCCGAGCGGGTGACGGTAAGCGGCTGGCAGAGCCTGGTCGATTGTCCCTACCGCTTTTATGCCCGGCATCTTTTGGGTCTGAACGAACTGGACGAGGTGGCCGAGGAGATGGACAAGCGCGACTACGGCACCCTGCTGCACGCGGCCCTGGCCCGGTTCCATGCGGACCACCCTTCTTTGCTGGGGCAGGCGCGGCCAGCCCTGGAAGCGGCCCTGGCGGCGACCGTGGCTGCGGCCTTTGCCGAGGCCGGTCAATCCCAGTTTCTGGCCGAGGCCTGGCGATTGCGCTGGCAGCGGCGCCAGGCGGCCTACCTTGATTGGGCCCTGGCCTGGGAGCGAGCCGGGCATCGTTTCGACCAGGCCGAGGCCAAGGTGATGCTGACCTTGCCGGTCGCCGGGGTCGAAGTCCGCCTGGAAGGCCGGCTGGACCGGCTGGATGCCAGTGCGGCCGGGCTGACCGTGCTCGACTATAAGACCCAATCGAAGGCCAGCTTGCAGGCCAAGCTCAAGCAGCCGGGCGAGGATGTGCAACTGCCGTGTTATGGCTGGCTGGCCGGTGCCATCGAGGCGGGCTTTGTCGCCCTGGACGAGGACAAAGTGACTTGGCTGGCGTGGAAAGACGGCCTAGCCGAGGCCGCGCAGGCCGAGGCGGCCCGCTTTGTCGCCACTTTCGAGGCCTTGGCGGCCGGCGCCTCTTTGCCGGCTCAAGGCGCGGCCAAGGTCTGCGGTCATTGCGAAATGTGCGGCCTGTGCCGCCGCGACCACTGGCCCCAGACCTGACCTGCGCCCATGCCCCGGCCGGCAAGGCCCTGGCTGCGCCAAGGTTGGCGGGGCGGGCAGATACAGATAAAATTTCCGCCCTTTATCCAGAGTTTCCGGGTTTCTAAAAATAAAATGGCAGATCGACAAGGTTGGCTTGAGGGCACGCTTTATAGCCCCAACTTCGAGCAGGATAGTTGCGGCTTCGGCTTGATTGCGCAGCTGGATGACAAGGCCACGCATTGGCTGGTGCAGACGGCGATTTCCTCCCTCGGCTGCATGACGCACCGCGGCGCCGTGGCCGCCGACGGCAAGTCGGGCGACGGTTGCGGTCTGCTGTTCAAGAAGCCGGATGCCTTCCTGCGCGCCGTGGCCGCCGAGCTTGGTTTCAAGCTGACCGAGCGCTACGCCGCCGGCCTGGTCTTCCTCAACCGCGATGCCGCCAAGGCGCAACGCGCGCGCGGCCTGCTGACCGCTGAGCTCAAGGCCGAGGGCTTGGCGGTCGCCGGTTTCCGCACGGTGCCGACCGACGAGTCCGCCCTCGGCGAATACGCCAAGAAGTCGTTGCCGACCATCGAGCAGCTGTTCGTCAATTGCCCGGCTAATATCGACGCCGAGATCTTCGAGCGCAAGCTGTACATCGCGCGGCGCAAGGTGGAAAAGGCGGTCGCCGGCGACGACAAGACCTTCTACATCCCGACCTTGTCGGCCCGGGTGATCTCCTACAAGGGCCTGGTGATGCCGGCCTATCTGCCGGTGTTCTATCCCGATCTGCACGACGAGCGCTTCGCCTCCAGCCTGGCCGTGTTCCATCAGCGCTTCTCGACCAACACCTGGCCTGAATGGCGCTTGGCCCAGCCCTTCCGCTATCTCGCCCACAACGGCGAGATCAACACCGTGCAGGGCAACCGCAACTGGGCGCGCGCCCGCGAGCAGAAGTTCGCCTCGCCCCTGATCCCGAACATGGCCGACGTGCGGCCCATGGTCGGCAGCAACGGCTCCGACTCCATGAGCTTCGACAACATGCTCGAGGGCCTGGTCATGGGCGGCGCCGGCCTGTTCCGCGCCATGCGCCTGATGGTGCCGCCGGCCTGGCAGAACGTGACCAATATGGACCCGGAGCTGCGCGCCTTCTACGAGTACAACTCCATGCACATGGAGCCGTGGGACGGCCCGGCCGGCATCGTGATGACCGACGGCCGTTACGGCGTCTGCATGCTCGACCGCAACGGCCTCAGGCCCGCCCGTTACGTCATCACCAAGGACCGTTACGTTACCATCGCCTCCGAGATCGGCGTTTGGGGTTACAGCCCGGATAACGTCGTCGCCAAGGGCCGCGTGCGGCCCGGCCAGATGGTGGCGGCCGATCTGGAGACCGGCAAGTTCCTCTTGCCCGAGGACATCGACCAGCAGCTCAAGAGCGCCCACCCTTATCGCGATTGGCTCAAGCAGCACGGCAATCGCTTCGACCTCGGCCCCGAACAGGACGCCGACTGCCCGCAACTGGATACGCCCAGCCTGAAGACTCACCAGAAGCTGTTCAACGTCAGTTTCGAGGAGCTGGATCAGGTCGTGCGCGTGCTGGCCGAGGACGGCCAGGAGGCGATCGGCTCCATGGGTGACGACACGCCGATGGCGGTGCTCTCGCAGAAGGTGCGGTCGCCCTTCGATTACTTGCGCCAGCAGTTCGCCCAGGTGACCAACCCGCCGATCGACCCGATCCGCGAGGCGATCGTGATGTCGCTCAACACGGTGTTCGGTCGCGAAAAGAACCTGTTCGAGGAAACTCCGGAGCACGCCCATCGCTTGGAGGTGACCTCGCCGGTGCTGTCGCACGACAAATTCGTCGCCATCACCAATCACAGCGACCAGGCCTACGCCTCGGTCAGCTTCGATCTGAACTACGACCCGAGCGCGCGCGATCTCAAGGCGGCGGTGGAGCAACTGGCGCGCGACGCCGTCGCCGCGGTGCAGGGCGGCAAGGTGGTCGTGGTGCTGTCCGACCGCAAGATCGCCAAGGATCGCCTGCCCATTCCCGCGCTGTTCGCGGTCGGCGCCGTGCACCATGCTCTGACCGACGCTGGCCTGCGTTGCGACGCCAACATCGTGGCCGAGACCGGCAGCGCGCGCGACCCGCACCAGGTCGCCAGCCTGATCGGCTATGGCGCCACCGCCGTCTATCCTTATCTCGCCTACCAGAGCATCGCCGAGATGGTGCGCTCGGGCGAGGTCAAACTGCCGCTGTACAAGGCCCTGGCCAATTACCGCAAGGGCATCGACAAGGGCCTGTACAAGGTGATGTCCAAGATGGGCATCTCCGCCATCGCCTCCTATCGCGGCGCCCAGTTGTTCGAAGTGGTCGGCATGCACGAGGAGGTGGTCGACATGTGCCTGCGCGGCACGGTGTCGCGCATCTCCGGCGCCCACTTCGCCGACTTCGAGGCGGACCAGAAGCGCCTGGCGCACGCGGCGTTCAACCCCATGCGCATGATCCCGGCCGGCGGCCTGCTCAAGTTCATGCACGGCGAGGAATACCACGCCTACAACCCGGACGTGGTGCAGACCCTGCAAAAGGCGGTGCAGACCGGCTCCTACGAGGCCTATCAGGAATACGCCGCGCTGGTGAACAACCGCCCGGTCGCCATGCTGCGCGACCTGATGCAGCTGAAGCAGGCGGCCAAGCCGATTTCGGTCGACGAGGTCGAGCCGGTCGAGGCGATCTTGAAGCGCTTCGACTCCGCCGGCATGTCGCTCGGCGCGCTGTCGCCCGAGGCCCACGAGGCCCTGGCCGAAGGCATGAACCGCATCGGCGGCCGCTCCAACTCCGGCGAGGGCGGCGAGGACCCGGCCCGCTACGGCACGCTCAAGATGTCCAAGATCAAGCAGGTCGCCTCCGGTCGCTTCGGCGTCACCCCGCATTACCTGGTCAACGCCGAGGTGCTGCAGATCAAGATCGCCCAGGGCGC
>JACAEC010000172.1 GCA_013389055.1 Hydrogenophilaceae bacterium | reverse complement strand
GTGAGCTTCTGGTCGGCCGAGAGCCGGGCGAAGATCGCCTCCGGCGCGTCCAGCGCCAGTTGCAGTTGGGTCGGCGACAGCCGGCGCAAGGCCTAGCCGGTCAGCACCAGGGGATGCTCGTTCTCGACCAGGCCGATCTGCCGCGCCACCGCCAGAGCAGTGCGGGGATGGTCGCCGGTGACCATCAGCACCCGGATGCCCGCCGCCTTGCAGGTGGCGATAGCCTCGGGCACGTCGGGCCGCGGCGGATCGGCCAGGCCGACCAACGCCACCAGGGTCAGCCCCGCCTCCCAGCCGGCCTTGGGCTCATCCGCCGCCGCTGGGCGCCAGGCCAGGGCCAGCACGCGCAGGCCCTGCATGGCCAGCCTGGCTTCGGCCGCAAGCCAGCGCTCACGTTCCGCCTCGGTCATGGCCATGACACCCGCCTCGGTCTGTGCCTGGCTGCACAGAGGCAACAGGGCCTCCAGCGCGCCTTTGCTGTAGAGCCGCAGCCCCGCCGGGGTCGCATGCAGGGTGCTCATGCGCTTGCGTTCCGCCTCGAAGGGCAGCTCGTCGACGCGCTCGAAATTCGCTTGCCCTGGGACCAGCCTCTCGGCAAAGGCGACCAAAGCCTGTTCCATCGGGTCGCCTTGGAACCGCCCCTCGGTCGCCAGCCACTCCAGGCTATGACAATGGCGGGCGACCTCCAGCGCCGCCGCGAAGTCCCCCCGCAACAACGGGGCCAGCGCCTCGACAGTATCTTCGGAACCGCCCAGATACAGCCGCTGCGCCAGCATGCGGTTCTGGGTCAGGGTGCCGGTCTTGTCCGACAGGATCACCGTCGCCCCGCCCAGGGTTTCCACCGCCGGCAGGTGGCGAACCAGGGCGCGACGCTTGGCCATGCGCCGGGCGGCCATGGCCAGGGACAGGGTCACCGTCGGCAGCAGGCCCTCGGGCACGTTGGCGACGATGATGCCGATGGCGAAGACGAAGCTGGCCCAGAAGGGCTGGCCGATGAGCTGGCCGATCAGGAAGAAGGCCATGCCCAGCAGCACCGAGAGCAGGCCGACGATGCGCGACAGCCGCGCGATCTCACGGTGCAAGGGCGAGCGTACCGCCTCGGCCCGTTGCGACAGCCGGGCGATCTGGCCGAACTCGGTGTGACGGCCGGTGGCAAAGGTGACCGCCACGGCCTCCCCGGCCAATACGGAGGTACCCGCCAGCAGGACATTCCTGGCCTCGACGGCGCTGTCGGCGGCCGAAGGTTCCGCCGTGCGGCCCTGGGGTAGCGATTCGCCGGTCACCGCCGCCACGTTCACCCGCAGGCCGAAGGCCTCGATCACCCGGCAGTCGGCCGGCACGTCGTCGCCCTCCTTGAGCAGCACGACATCGCCAGGCACCAGAAGGCTGGCCGGCAGGCGCTGCCGGACAGCGTCGCGCAGCACCGTGACCTCACGCGGCAGCAGAGCTTCCAGCGAGGTGAGCACCCGCTCTGCCCGGAATTCCTGCCAAAAGGAGAAACTGCCGTTGATCCCGATCACGCCCAGGATGGCCCAGCCCAGGGCCGCCATGCCCTGGCCCGGCTGGCGCCATTCGGACAGGAAGGCCAGGGCCGCGGCCAACCAGAGGATGATGGCGAACAGATGGCTGAACTCCTGGAACAGCAGCCGGTACCAGGGCGGCCGTGGCATCCGCTCGACCCGGTTCTCGCCGTATTCCCGCAAGCGGGCGGCGGCCTCGGTTGCGGTCAGGCCCTCGCGCCGGCTGCGCAGGCTGGCCAGGGCTTCATCGGCGGTGAGTTGGTGGATTTTCACGCAATCGCCCAATTGGTTAATAAAAGAAGCCGACTAACCCGTATGGTGGAACATTCTCACGCCCCACTTCCCCACCCCAGCCCTCCCCATAAATGGGGAGGGCGCTTATCTCCTCCCCCACTTGTGGGGGAGGCTGGGAGAGGGAGATTCAGTCGCCTGTCCAGTTTAGATTCCTCGAATGGGGGCTTGGGCCTTTTTCTGACAGGGTCTTTCCCTTCACGATAGCCCAACGGCCGGGGCCGATTCGGTGTATCCTTCGCCCATCAAATCAATATGTTCGCTAGGGGTCTCCGGCCCGCCGGAGTGAGACACACCCTTTGAACCTGACCCGGGTCATGCCGGCGTAGGGAAGCGATGTCCCAGGGCTTCGCACCTCCGCCGTTTGAGAGAGTAGGAGCCGCACCATGAACGTCAACCCCCAGTTTCTAGCCGCCACCGCCCACGTCGACGAGGCGGCCATCCAGCCCTTGCCCAATTCGCGCAAGGTCTATGTCGAAGGCAGCCGTCCGGACATCCGGGTGCCCATGCGCGAGATCAGCCAGGCCGATACGCCGACCGCCCCATTTGATTCAGAAAAGGCAGCCGGCGAGCGGAACCCACCGATCTATGTCTACGACTGCTCCGGCCCCTACACCGACCCGGCGGCCAAGATCGACATCCGTCAGGGCCTGCCGGCGCTGCGCCAGAAGTGGATCGAAGAACGGGGCGACACCGAACTGCTGTCCGGCCTATCTTCCGAATACGGCCGCGCCCGCGAGCACGATCCCAAGCTGGCTGAGCTGCGCTTCAATCTGAAGCGCCAGCCGCGCAAAGCCCGCGCCGGCATGAACGTCTCCCAGATGCACTATGCGAAGAAGGGCATCATCACGCCGGAGATGGAATTCGTCGCCATCCGCGAGAATCTGCGCCGCCAGGAATATCTGGAAAACCTGCGCCAGAGCGGCCCGCAGGGCGAGAGGCTGGCCAAGCTGCTCGGCCGCCAGCACCCGGGCCAGCACTTCGGCGCCGCCATTCCCGAAGAGATCACGCCCGAGTTCGTGCGCAGCGAGGTCGCCCGCGGCCGCGCCATCATGACGGCCAACATCAACCCCCCGGAGACCGAGCCGATCATCATCGGCCGCAACTTCCTGGTGAAGTTCAACGCCAACATCGGCAACTCGGCGCTGGGCTCGAGCATCGCCGAGGAAGTGGACAAGATGACCTGGGCCATCCGCTGGGGCGGCGACACGGTGATGGAC
>JACAEC010000123.1 GCA_013389055.1 Hydrogenophilaceae bacterium | reverse complement strand
GCCCTGTTCGGCCCCATCGGCCTGACCGTCTGGGCGGTGCAGATGCTCTGGATTCCCTTCTTCGCCGCCGGCGTGATCAACGGGGTCGGCCACTACTGGGGCTACCGCAACTACAGCTGCGAAGACGCCAGCACCAATATCGTGCCCTGGGGCATCCTGATCGGCGGCGAGGAGTTGCACAACAACCACCATGCCTACGGCAGCTCCGCCAAGCTCTCCAGCCGCTGGTACGAATTCGACATCGGCTGGGCCTATATCCGCGGCCTGGAGTTGCTGGGTCTGGCCCACGTCAAGAAGGTCGCACCCAAGGTGCGCTGGGGTGAAATCAAGCACTTCTGCGATAGCGACCTGCTCACCGCCATCATCACCCATCGCTATGATGTGATGACCCGCTATACCCGCTCGGTCAAGCAGGTTTGCGCCCAGGAGCTGGACAAGCTGAAAGCGGCCTTGCCCAACCTGGCCGCGCCCGACTCGATTCGAAGCATCGGCGCCTGGCTGCAGCGCGAACACACCAAACTGCGCGAGCCCGAGCAGACCCAGTTGGCCGCCGTGCTGGCGCAAAGCCCGAAACTTCAGACCATCTACCAGATGCGCGAAGAGCTCATGGCATTGTGGGGCCGCTCCAATGCCAGCAAGGAGCAACTGGTCAAACAATTGCAGGACTGGTGCCAGCGGGCCGAACAAAGCGGCATCGAGGCGTTGCGCGAGTTTTCCTTGAAGCTGCGTTCCTACGCTTGAGCCGGGGAGGCATCCGCTCCAATAAAAAAACGGCGCCCTTGGCGCCGTTTTTTTATGCAATCAAGCTCAAGGCCGATCAGGACTCACCCGCTGTGGCCTTACCCTTGCCACGCTTCAGGTCCAGCAAGGACTGCGCCTCGATAATCATGGCCAGCTTGGGATTGGCCGGGTCGCGCTTCTTCATGAACTGGATGTACTGCTCCAGCTTGTTGGTGAGATACGGCTCCGGTCCGTTCTCCTCCATCCATTTGACGATGGCCACCGAGGCGTTGAGCATGATCGCCAGGATCGGGTGGTGCTCGGCCAGGCGGATGAACTCGTCGACCGCCTCACGCAGCTTGCCGCCCTTGGCGATATTGATCGCGCGCCGGTTGAGGTCTTCCACCTCTTTCAAGGCCTCGGCCTTGAGTTGCTTGAACTGTGCGCCCGCCGTGCCGGTGAGCAGCGAATCGACCCGATCCAGCATCTGGTCGTTGCCGTGGAAGTCGGCATACAGGCCGCGCGCCAAGTCGGCCGCCAGGGGCTCATCACCGACCGCCACGGCCGCCTGCAACATGGCCATGCGCTGCTCGTTGTCGGTCTCCAGCATGTCGCCCATGGCCGCCTGCATCGACTTGTAGGCCTGTTTCATGGCGCCGTCGTCCTTGAGTACACCCGCGCGGGAGAATTTCAGCATCGCACCGGCGAAGTTGAATTCCGGCTTGCCATGATGGAAGTCCACCATCTGCTTGTTCAGGGTGGCCAGCTTTTCCGAGGCCTCGTTGCCGCCCTGCTTCACCAACAGCGTGGCATAGGCGCAAAAATCCGAGGGCTGGACGAAGGACGAGCCCTTGCCGTGGGTATGCATCAGCTCATAGGCTTTGCGGGCGGTCTGCTCGTCGCCGGTCGCCACCGCCGCACGCACGATCTCCCGGTGACGATGCAGGGCCTTCGGGTTTTTCTCGATGAGTTCATTCAACAGTTGCTTGGTCGTCTCGAGATCACCCTTTTTCTCGTGGACCTTGGCCAGCCAGTCCTGGGCATGAAGGAAATCCGGGTTCTCCAGGGCCAGCTGTTCGAGCAGTTCCTGGGCCTCGTCGTGGCGCTCCAACATGAAATAGGCCCGGGCGGCGCCCAGGCGCGCCCAAGGCAGGCGGGGGAACTCGGCCACGATGGACTCGTAATGGGCGTGCGCCTCCTGGAAATGGCCCTGGGCCAGCATGGCCTCGCCGATTTGCCGCTGCATGTCCAGCTTGTAGGTCGAACCCGCCTCGATGGCTTCCTTGCAAGCGGCGATGCACTCGGCATATTTGCCGTCGTCGTACAAGTCCATGGCCGGCTTGAGCGCCTGCTTGCGCACCCAGGCCTTCTCCAGGCGATCGAGCAGGATCTTGGGGGAAACCGGCTTGAGCAAATAATCATCCGGCGCCAGCTCGGCCGCGGAGAAGACCTGCTCATAGGTGTTCTCGCCGGTGATCATCAGCCAGATCGAAGCAGAGGGCAGCGAGCGGGTGCGCCGGATCTCTTCCAGCAATTGCTGGCCATCGCGCGAATCGGACAGGACATAGTCGCAGAGCACGACGTCGTAGACCTCGCCGCGATTCTTGATGCGATTGATCGCGTCGCCGTAGCTGGTGGCCGTGTCGATCTTCTTGCCGCCCATCTCCGCCAAGGCGTTGCGCAACCAGAGGCGCATGGTGTTGGAATCCTCGATCACCATGTAGCGGAGCTTATCGAAGGGACAGCCGTAGCCGGCGGTTGCGGCCGTCGGCTTGAAATTGAAGGGCGATTCAGCCATCGACTTCGCCCGAGATATTGCTAATGGATAGCTGCCCGCCCCAGAGCCGGGGGGACAGAAGAGGACTTGTGCTTGTCTGCGCTGCTAGTTTGCTCATCCGCTGATTCATGCGCTGTTTAGGCGCATGATAGCGGCTCCGGGGGCGTTGTACAGCCCCCGCGGCAACCTACTTAAGGCAACTTACTTAAGTTTGGTTTCTTTGTAGGGAACGTGCTTGCGGGCGACCGGGTCGAATTTGGAGATTTCCATCTTCTCCGGCATGGTCCGCTTGTTCTTGGTGGTGGTATAGAAATGGCCGGTGCCCGCAGTGGACTCCAGCTTGATCTTTTCGCGTCCGCCTTTAGCCATGGCTCAGCTCCTTAAACGCGCTCGCCGCGATCACGCATTTCAGCGAGGATCACGTCGATGCCTTTTTTGTCGATGAGGCGCAGCGCGGCGTTGGTCACGCGCAGACGCACCCAGCGGTTCTCGCTCTCAACCCAGAATCGGCGATATTGCAGATTGGGCAGGAAGCGGCGCTTGGTCTTGTTGTTGGCGTGGGAGACGTTGTTCCCCACCATCGGCTTTTTGCCGGTCACCTGACATACACGGGCCATTTGGGCACCCCAGAATTCCAAAAAAATAACGAAGTTTCGGCGTCTCCCGCAATCAAAAACAGGGCAGCCGAAGCCAAAGAGGCGGATTTATATCACGGAAAAAGCGGCCGAGTCAAAGCAAACCCCGCTCGGCAAAGGAGACCGTCTCCGCCCCGGCCACCACGAAATGGTCCAGGACCCGCACCTCCACCAGCCCCAGGGCGGCCTTGAGCTGATCGGTCAGCCAACGGTCGGCTTGGGAGGGCTCGGCCACCCCGGAGGGGTGGTTATGGGCGAAGATCACCCCGGCGGCGTTGTGGCTGAGTGCCCGCTTGACCACCTCCCGGGGGTAGACGCTGGCCTGGGTCAAGGTGCCGCGAAACAATTCCTCGATGGCCAGCACCCGGTTCTGGGCGTCCAAAAACAGGGCGGCGAAAACCTCATGCGGCAAGGCGGCCAGCCGCAGGCGCAGGTAATCGCGCACCGCCGCCGGCGAGGACAGGGCATCGCCCTGATGGACCTCTTCCTTGAGGGCGCGCCGGGCCATCTCGATCACGGCCTGAAGCTGGGCATACTTGGCCTGACCCAGGCCGAGGAAGCCCCGACACTCCTTTTCCGTCGCCGCGAACAGGCGGTTGAGGCCGCCGAAATGCCCCAACAGATCCCGCGCCAACTCCACCGCGCTCTTACCCTTGACCCCGGTGCGCAGAAAGATCGCCAACAACTCGGCATCCGACAAGGCGCCCGCACCCTGAGCCAGAAGCCGCTCTCTCGGCCGCTCGCCGGCCGGCCAATCGCTGATTGCCATACCCGCTCCCTGTTTTATTTGTAGAATGCCCACTTATTAATCCATATAAGTCAGCGGGATGGAAGCGATCCAACTCAAGCGCATCGTGCTCGGCGTCACCGGTGGCGTGGCCGCCTACAAGGCAGCGGAACTCGTCCGGCTGCTGGTCAAACAGAAGATCGACGTCCAGGTGGTGCTGACCGAGGCGGCCAGCCACTTCGTCACCCCGGCCACCTTCCAGGCCCTGTCCGGCCGACCGGTGTTCACCAGCCTGTGGGACGACCGCATCGACAACGGCATGGCCCACATCGACCTGACCCGCGATGCCGACGCCGTGCTGGTCGCTCCCGCCTCGGCCGACTTCCTGGCCAAAGTGGCGCAGGGCCGGGCCGATGACCTCTTGTCCACCCTCTGCCTCGCCCGCACCTGCCCGCTCTTGGTCGCCCCGGCCATGAACGTGCAGATGTGGGAGCAGCCGGCGACCCAGCGCAACGTCTCGCAGCTGAAACAGGACGGCGTGCTCTTCCTCGGCCCCGCCCAAGGCGAGCAGGCCTGCGGCGAAGTCGGCCTCGGCCGCATGCTGGAGCCGGAGGAGATCGCCGAGGCCCTGGAGGGCCAATTCCAGCCCAAGCGCCTGAATGGTCTCAAGGTCTTGATCACGGCCGGCCCCACCTTCGAGGCGATCGACGCCGTGCGCGGCATCAGCAACCAGAGCTCGGGCAAGATGGGCTACGCCGTGGCCCGCGCCGCCCTCGAGGCCGGCGCCGAGGTCACCTTGGTCTCGGGGCCCACCTGCCTCACGCCGCCGCGCGGCGCCCGCACCCTGCCGACCGTAAGCACCCAGCAGATGCTCGATGCCGTCGAGGCCGAGATCGACGAGGCCGATATCTTCATCAGCGTTGCCGCCGTGGCCGACTATTACGTGCTCAACCCGAGCGAGAGCAAGATCAAGAAAGACGCCCACATCCTCACCCTGGAACTGGCGCCCAACCCGGACATCCTGGCCAATGTCACCAGCCGGGCCAAGCCGCCGTTCTGCGTCGGCTTCGCCGCCGAGTCCGAGAACCTCGAGGAATACGCCGAACTCAAGCGCAAGCGCAAACACCTGCCCTTGATCGTGGCCAATGCGGTGCAGGAGGCTATCGGCACCGACGAGGTGGAGCTGCTGCTGCTCGACGACGCCGGCACGCATACTTTGCAACGGGCCGACAAGCTCACCCAGGCCCGCCGCCTGGTCGAGCACATCGCCCAACTCTACAACGCCCAACATCCCTGATTAGAAGTAGACACTATGCACGTCGACGTGAAGATCCTCGACCCGCGCATGCGGGAACAATTGCCCCATTACGCCACCCCCGGCAGCGCCGGCCTCGACCTGCGGGCCTGCCTGGACGCCCCCATCGTCCTCAACCCGGGCGAGACCCAGCTCATCCCCACCGGCATCGCCATCCACCTGGCCGATGCCGGCTTCGCCGCGATGATCCTGCCCCGTTCCGGTCTGGGCCATAAGCATGGCGTGGTCCTGGGCAACCTGGTCGGCCTGATCGACTCCGACTACCAGGGCCAGCTCATGGTCTCGACCTGGAACCGTGGCCAGGAGTCCTTCACCATCCAGCCCTTCGAGCGCATCGCGCAGATGGTCATCGTGCCGGTGGTGCAGGCGAGCTTCAACCTGGTGGACGAGTTCCCGGAGAGCGACCGCGGCGCCGGCGGTTTCGGCAGCACCGGCAAACGCTAAATAAGCGGGCCACAAACCCTGTTCGAACAACATCAAAGGAGGCTGAGATGCACGGTTTCTACTTCCGACTGCCACTAGTGACTCTGCTGGCGCTTCTGCTGGCAGGTTGCATGCCGAAGTCCTTTGTCGACCCCGCCCATGTATGAAGGCGGCCTGAAAAACGTTGTTCGCAGCAACAACCCCACGCTCGTGGCCTTGACGGTCAAAGGCTATACCAGCGGCACAGAGAATAATCGCGCCACAGAGTTTTGGCAGCGGCAGTTCAGCAAATCACTTACCGATACCCAGGTATTGGTTCCTGCCTCCCCCAAGGACCAGCCGAAGGCAAAGCTGGACATCCAGATCGACAACGTGGCTGACATCGGCCAGGCTGCCGGAAAGGGTTTTATTACCGGCCTGACATTTGGCCTGGCCGGCTCCACGGTTACCGATGGTTATGTCATGAAGGCCACCTATACCAACCCGGAAGGAAAGGCCATCAACCATGAATACCGCCATGCTATCCACTCCATGATCGGCAATACCGATCCACCGCCTGGTGTTGAGACCATGAGCCCCCTCGAAGCCGTGGCCCGAGTCACGGACGACTTGGTAGCCAAGTTGCTACGCGATCTGAGAAAAGACGGGGCCTATTGAACTGTCACATGGTGAATGCGTATTGAGTCCGCTAGCGCCTCAACACCACTCTCACTATTAAGTTATGCACAAATAAGTATGCACAAAACGGGTTTGGTCATGATCACCCTGGGCTGGCTGCTCATCGCCGGCCTGCTGTGGTGGGGCTTCGACCGCTATCTGGAGCCCAATGCCGACTTGAGCGCGGGCACCGCGCAGGGCCCCATCCTGCTCAAACGCAGCCCGGATGGCCACTATGCCGCCCCCGGTCGGATCAACGGCCAAGCCGTCACCTTTTTAGTCGACACCGGCGCCAGCAATGTCGCCATCCCCTTGGCCACCGCCCAACGACTCGGCCTGCGAAGCCACCGGGCGCAACGCTCGCATACCGCCAACGGCGAAGTGGTCGCTTACGCCACCCGCCTCGAATCGGTTTCCCTCGGAGGCCTCGCCGCACAGGACGTGGCCGGTTCCATCCTGCCCAATATGCAGGGCGACGCCGTCCTCCTGGGCATGAGCTTTCTCTCGCGCTTCCACATCAGCATGCGCAACGACGAAATGCTGATCCAGCCTTAGACGAGGCGCCTAACACTGCTCCCACGGCAGCCCGTCGCAGCGCCAGCCGCTGACCGTGCCGCGATGGTGGTGGTCGTCCAGTTCCCCCTCGAAGCCATGCAGAACGTTGTAGACCTCGGTAAAGCCGTTCTGCTCCAAAAATTCCCCCGCTTCGCGCGAGCGGTTGCCGGAACGGCAGATCAGGATCACCGGCCGGTGGTGCGAGGCGGCCATGCGCACCTCGCCCAGGAAGCGTGGGTTCAAGTCCCAGTTCACCCCCTCGTACCAGGGGACCAGGATGGCGCCGACCGGATGGCCGACGAAGAGGAATTCGAATTCCGAGCGGCAGTCGATGAACACCGCATCGGGATGGGCCTCCAGAAAGGCATGGGTCTCTTTCGGGGTCAGGTGTTTCATGGATCACTCATTCCTTCTGGCTAGTACATGAGGGCGGGGAGCCCCCGCCCGCAAACAGGCTACTGCATTAACAGTAGCCACTTTGTGCCGATTGGGGAATAAATCCCTGCCGTTGCCTGTTTACTCCGCGGTGTCGCCATTCCGAGCCAAGACCGTCGATCCCGACCAATCCCCGTTTTACCCCACCGCAAACAGGAGATTCAACGATGAAAGCAATAAGCATAGCCCTACTCGTCCTCACTGCCGGACTGACCGGCCTCCCCGCCGCCGCAGCGCCCGACCCGGCCCCCGCACCCAACGGCATCAGCCTGCCGGCCGATTACCAGGACTGGCGACTGATTTCGCCGTCCTACCGCACCGACAAGAAACACGTGCGCGCCGTGCTCGGCAACGACACCGCCATCAATGCAGCCCGCGCCGGCAAGACCCTGTCCTGGCCGGACGGCTCGATCCTGGCCAAGCTGGTTTGGAAAGAAGCGCCCCATGATCGCTTCCCCGCCGCCTTGGAGCCGGGCGAGT